>JAPKYR010000218.1 GCA_026394215.1 bacterium | reverse complement strand
ACAGGGCTTGCCGATATGTTGGACGTGCCATTATTGATTACGGTAACTCAGGACCATCCTGCTGCATCATACGGATTCACTTTCGGAGCAGAAAGCAATGACAGGGCAATGGGTATCGGTACAGACCCTGAGGGGAGAGTTTATGTCACTGGTGACTTCCTTAACACCGTTGATTTCGATCCTGGCGAAGATGTTCATGAAATGACCGCCATAAGAAGATCAGGTTATGTGGTCAAATACGACCAGGATGATTTTCTCGTACTTGACTCCGCCCACTGGGATGGAGGACATATAGGTAATGATAACGAGGCCGATGTTGATAGTTTTAGCAGTGACGGGATCGGACAATTCTACATTACCGGCACTAGTCAATATAATCCTGCGAATCCAAGGGCGGCGTACATTAGATCGGTAACACCGTCAAATTTGGAGAATTGGGTAATCTATGTAAAAGACTGGTCTTATTTTGACTGGATTTACGGGGAAGGATCATGTGAATATGATTACAGCTCTGTCGCTTGCGGAAATGACGGCAATATTTATTACTACGTTAACACAGATCTCTACGGTAAACCATGGCCTTCCTTGCCGCCGGGAAGCTACCTTTGTGCAACACTCGTAAAAAGAACCCCATCGGGAATTACAGAGGTTTTCCTCGACCAGGACGACACAGAGTTTATTAATCGTTTCAATTCAGTTGAAGTGAATCAATACGGCGTATTCACGTTTGTACACAACTGGTCCGATGAAGCATTCATTAGATATTTTTCAATGAATGGGACATTTCAATGGGAACTCGGGTTTGGTCCTCAGGAGATCACACAATATGCTATAGCCGACTCTGATGATCTGGGAAATGTGTATTTCATAGGATTTAATGGCAGCTCTTTAACTAAAATCTTACCTAGCGGTTTAGTTCTGCTTGAATTATCCTGGGATGCACAAGCAGAAGACCTGTTCATTACTGAAGATAACTCCGTTCTCGTTACGGGCACATTTACAGAAACTGTCGATTTTGACCCGGGTGATGGAACAACTTACAGGTCAAGTCCAGGGACAACTTCCGGTTATGTCAGCGCCTTCGATTCCGACGGAAATTTCCAGTGGGTCGAGACCTGGGGAACTTCTGAAGAAATGTATTCTGAAAGCATCACAGCAGACAGCAACGGGAATATTTATGTCTGCGGATATTTTGCCGGAAGCATCGACCTTGGTCCGCCAGGGGAAAGCGACTGGCATACCTCAAACGGCGGCCTGGATGCGTTTGTACTTAAGCTGTCGCATTAGAAATTAAATAATGTGGCCGAATTAATCACTCCCCCACTTCAGGCTCATAAAAACTAAGCCCGTGCGTCCAGTGGAAAAAAGTCTCCTCCATGTCCGCAGCCGGAGGATTCTCCGACACGTCGCGCCATGAAAATTCGTACGTGTTTCCGTAATGCTTCACAAGCACCGACCACGCGTACCGGATACCGCTGCTGCCATCTTTCGGGGTCATTTTATGAATTCGAAGCGTCCCGGTCGGAGGTTCGAGTCCCGGCCATGGCAGTTCTATTGGTTTTTCTTCTATCAGTTCGAAGTCGTACTGGATTTCAATGCCGTACACAAGCTCGCTGACCTCATCGAATAACGGGCGATCCTTATTCTCATAATCCCCGGCGATGCATGTCGTGAGAAGCCTGACGTTTGGATTTTCAATATCGGATTTCGTGAGGGGGAAGACCACCGTATAAGGTGGATTTTCGACAGTCGCGACATTTCCGCGCACAGTGTCGGAGGTGACATGGCGTCGCGGCCTGAATTTTATTCCCGCCTGCGGATAATCGAACCCGGTCGTCTCGGGGGTAGGACCGACTGCGCAGGAGATACAGATTGATAGAATCAACAGCAGGGCAGACTGGATTTTCATATTCACTAGGATATCACGATTTCCGAAATTGCTCACGGCGAGGGGAAATTATCGCTGGAATAAGGAACCCCCACCGGGCGGTGGGGGTTTTAGGAGGTAGTGCAGGGAAAGGCCAAAATTTAGAGTTAAGTAATACGACCTTAACCATATTTTTTATACACCATCCCGCTATATATGTCAAGGCCACATCGCCAAAAAACGCCTGCGGCAAATGCTCCAGGGACCCGAAAAATCGCTAAAAAAAGTCCCCCCACCGGGCGGTGGGGGTTATAGGAGGTAGTGCAGGGAAATGTCTTTATTAAAAAAAAAATAAAAAAAATCTTTGCCGCTTACTTTTTTCTTATCCGGAAACCGAATATATCAAACTTAAAGCTTCTGTCAAGCATCGGAATCGGGGAAAAGCCGAAACCTGACATCGTCCTCCTCTTCTTTCTTTTCCTGCCGGCAAATACCGTGAAATACCATATGCCTTGCGATTCCGAGAAGTTTATCCATGGTCAGATCGCGTCCGCTGTAAAGGAAATGAATTACTGTCGAGTGGACGAAAGAGCGAAGCAGGTGCGCGAGAAATTCCGGATCGAGACCGGGTTCGATAAATTCCCTGTCGATCCCTTCCTGGAAGATATCGCGAAGGATGTCGATATACTGATCCGTTCCTTTCTGGATGTACTCCCCGACCTCGGTGCGCACTCCCCATTCCACCCCGCGGGCTTCGGCAATGTATATCCTGAAAAAATCCTGATTGTCCACATATATACGAACCAGCAGATCGAGGCAGGTCTCGATTTTTTCGCGGGGTTCGAGTCTGGCGTCGTTGCGGACAGACGTCACTCCGGCGAGTACGTGTTCTATATGGACCTCGAAAATTGTGGCAAGGATCTCTTCCTTGCTTTTGAAAAATGAATATAGGCTCCCGACTGCGAATTCGCTGGCCTCCGCAATTTCAGCCATAGATGTGCCCAGGTAACCTTTCTCGGCAAACAACACCTGTGCATTCCTGAGAATGTTTTTACGGCGTTCGGCCTTCTCCTTTTCGCGTCTTGAGCTCATAATGTATTCATTGTACAGAATATAATACAGAGTCGTCCGCCTTCCTCGTCCGGAATACCCATTTCACCCCATATTGTCCGAAAACAGGTATTGATTTCATTCGTCAACGACAATTATAACGCAATTCAATTTAATGTACTATGGACATTGGTAATTATCCTTTCTATGGTCGATTGCGTCAGGGAGATCGAGTCGATAGTAAGCCCCGACGCTGCAGTCTGAATGGCTTTATTCTGTATGGTTTCGATAATTCTGGCCGTCCGCTTTCCGGATTTTGTAAGATATACCTGTACATGCCGCCTGTCGCTCTTTCCGCGTTCGCGACGTATCAGGCCTTTCTCCTCGAGGCGATTCGCGATGATCGTGATTGTGGGCGCTTTCATATGAAGCTTTTTCGCAAGCTCCGAGAGAGTTATCCCCTCCTTCTCAAGAAGCGGCATCAACACGTATGCTGTGGTTGGGTGAAAATCCGTTTGTCCGGATTTTTCCATCTCCTGCTGTACATAATCGGCGAAAAGCCTGCTTAGTTTGTTTACCGCTACCGTTAGATCGTACATCTTCTTCTGTGGCGACATAATCAAGACCTCCCAGCTATTTTTATCGCAGTCCGATCGGATTCATCTGCTGCCAAATCAACCAATGGATCCCGGAGTATTCAGTCCTGAATCCCGTAAAAATACACTGAAGAAAAATTGGCTACGCCTGTTTATTACCTGACAGTTAGGAATTGTACTGAAAAACCCCAAAATCTGCAAGATTAAGTGACTGTTTTAATTATTATATGTGATTGAAATGTACAAATATCTACTAGTAAACAAATTGCGTTTCAGAACGCATGATTTTATTGCACCCGATTATCTGTCGGCGCTTGAGTTCAGAGGATTTCTGGATGATAATAGACGATTCAGATTATGAGAACCCTTTCCATATTAGGCTCTACAGGCTCTATCGGGACACAGGCGCTTGAATGTGTCGCGAGATATCCGGATTCGCTCGGAATTTCAGCCCTTGCATGCGGCAGCAGAACCGTCAGGCTTGCTGAACAGATAAGGAAATTCAAACCTCAAATTGTCTCGGTTCGCGGTCCGGAAGAGGCCAAACGCCTCAAAAGCCTGATAGGCGATATAAAAAATCCGCCCGAGATCGTTCACGGTCCCGAAGGATTAATCAAAGCCGCCACTTGGCCCGGAACTACGAGCGTTTTGAACGCGCTTGTCGGAGCTGCCGGATTATCCCCGACACTTGCGGCGCTTCGAGCGAACCTGGAAGTGCTTCTCGCGAATAAAGAAAGTCTTGTGATGGCGGGGAGCATCATTCAAAAGTTACTAAAGGACGGGCACGGGTCGCTTGTTCCGGTGGACAGCGAACATTCCGCGATCTTCCAGTGCATCGGCGGCGATATATCCAGGCTCAAGGAAGTTTCCAGGCTGATTTTGACTGCCTCCGGTGGGCCTTTCCGTGAGATGGAAATCAATGAGTTCGATTCCATCACCGTCAAGCAGGCTCTATTGCACCCGACATGGAAAATGGGCCCCAAAATCACCATTGATTCCGCGACGCTGGTTAATAAAGGCCTTGAAATTATCGAGGCGCATTACCTTTTCGGGATTGCACCGGAGAAAATCGATGTTCTGATACACCCGGCCAGTATCGTGCACTCGTTTGTCGAATTCCATGACGGCAGCATGCTTGCCCAGATGTCTTACCCCACAATGCAGATACCGATCCAGTATGCGCTTCTCGGGGGCGAGAGAAGGCCGGCCAATGTTTCGCCGCTCGACCTCGCCAGGGAAGGCAGGCTGGAATTTTCTGAGCCTGATTCTGAAAAATTCCCTGCTTTAGACCTTGCACGCCGCGCGCTTAAGCTCGGCGGTACCGCGACATGCGTTCTCAATGCTGCGAACGAGGAAGCGGTCAGATTATTCCTTGAGGGCAAGATTAATTTTCCGTCGATTACCAGCCTGATCGAATCCGCTCTCGACCATCACGACGTCATGGAAACCACGGAAACCGCGATAATAAACGCCGATTTATGGGCCAGAAACCATGTTTTTAAGAATGTATCGGAAATTTTACAGTTTAATCCTGATACTAAATAGATGGCGTTTTCAATATTTTCCCCCTGATATGAGGGTATAATAGTAGAGTAATCATTTTACAGATTGGGAAGTTAAATTGGTTTTTTTCCAGAATATCACAGATATACTTCAAGTCGGATGGCGAATTATCGAGATCGTAATTCTTCTCAGCATCCTGGTTGTCGGGCATGAGTTCGGCCATTTTATCGTTGCGCGGATGTCGGGAATGAGAGTCGATGAATTCGCGGTCGGTTTCGGCAAGCGATTATGGTCAATAACAAGGGGTGAAACCGCCTACAGCATCAACCTATTCCCTCTTGGCGGTTACTGCAAGATTTACGGCATGGATGTCGAGGATGAGGCGGAGCTTAAGAAACAGGCCGAGGAATTCGCCAAAGCAGGGAAGCCGCCCCCAAGTTCCTATTTTGAGAGTATCGCGCCCAGGGACGACCCCCGCGCGTTTGTGAACAGGCCCATCCATCAGAGAATCGGGGTCATCCTGGCAGGCCCTGCCGCAAATATATTGATCGGAATCCTTATGGTTTTCCTGATGGGCGTTACCATTGGATTTCCCGCGGCGGAAATTGGGAATGTGATACCGGGAGGTCCCGCCGATGTTGGCGGTCTCCAGGCGGGGGATATCATCACCTACATGAACGGCACCCGTTTGTCATCGACAGACGACCTCCAGCGGACTATCCAGTTTTCGATGGGTAATCCGATTTATTTAGCCGGTATCAGGGCAGATGAGGAATTCGACGTCAGGATTATGCCCCAGGAACTGCGGCTTGTCGACAGCAATTTTTGCCGCCTTGGGTTTATCTACATGAACGACGGCACGGTGCTTTATAATCTGCCGGATTCCCCTGCGGAGCGCGCCGGACTTATCCCGGGCGATATTATCACCAAAGTCGCGGGATTAATGTTCTCGATGCAAAATCTCGATATCGAACCCGGCAGCGGAATTCTTCCCCTGGAGGTTTATCGCGATTACAAACAGGTCAGGGTTTCTATTGATTATTTCGACGATGAAATCAATCTTGACCATTATTCGCCGTTCGGATATTTTTTCAACGATGAGCAGCTTGTTACAAAAGTGGTCCCGAGAGGGATCGCAGACGATGCGGGCTTAAGGGACGGCGATTTAATAACTGGTGGTGAACTTACAATCTGGGATTCCTCGGGAGAGGCAATCAGCGACGTATCTCCAATGCCGGTTACGCTGCTCTGCGAGAGGGAAGGGCGGAAATTCTCGGTTAAACTTGAGCCGGACCCGATTTTTTCCCGCATACAGGTTTATATGGACGATGCGTCCCGGCCGGTTCTTATGAATCTCCCATATGAGCATCGCCTGTATCAGTCGGGACTAAGGTCCGGCGATGAAATTCTGTCCATTGAAGGCACCCCGACGCTGAACGGTATTTCCGCTTTTCTCGAATTTCAGAAATATTTCGGACAAAGCGTCTCCGTGGTTGCGCTGTCGGATGGGGTCGAGAAAATCGCTACCGTGCCGATGCCGGATCTCAATACCGGCGAGAAAGAGCTAAGCTCATTTTTCGCGGGATTGCATTTTCAGACCAGATATTTCAAGTCCAGTTTTTCGGGCGCAATCAAAACGGGCATCGTCAAGACCGGCGATATTATCAAATTCATTTTCATGACTCTTGGCATGCTGGCATCCGGAGAGATCGGTATCAAAGACCTTGCCGGCCCGGTCGGAATTGTGAATATCACTTACCAGGCTGCTACTAATGGGTTTGTCGACCTCCTCAATATGATGATTCTGTTGACAATCAATCTCGCGATTTTCAACCTGCTCCCATTCCCGGCGCTCGATGGCGGACGGATTCTTTTCATGCTGCCGGAACTGATTTTCCGAAGACAGGTAATAACCCCGCGCATCGAAAATTTCATCCACTTCGCGGGATTCCTTATTCTCCTGCTCTTTGCGGTTTTCGTAGCCTACAACGACGTAGCCCGAATTTTCTTCGGCCGCTGATCGTAACACCGACTTGCCGAAACGAATTGATTCCCCGGCATACTATTGTTAATAATTGCTTTATTACTATACCGCGCGCATTAACCGTGTGATATAATCCCGGTATAATCCCGGTAGCAGCTATCCCGGAGCGTTAGCGGAGGGTAGCTGCTATCCGGGATTAATGATACCTTGAATTATTGGAGCAGAACGATGAAAGGCCACCTGGTTGCATCAACTCTCTTAATCCTTACGCTGGCATTGGCGGGATGCAAGCTTAATGGCGATGTTGCAACGCCTGGAGACTACATGCCGCCCGTATGGGATACAACCGTCGGCATCACGAGCGTCGTGCCGGGAGAAAACCAGATCGCTGTGATCTGGGGCACGGCGACCGACTCTATGAC
>JAPKYR010000117.1 GCA_026394215.1 bacterium | reverse complement strand
AAGATAGATGCCGAAAAAAATAAGCGAAATCAGCCATCCGATAATGATCTCGCGTAATAGAGGTTTCGGTGCTTTAATTTTTTCCGGCGGCATGAGAATAATTTGTTCTTCCATTATTAACGATGGAGGGAAAACTATAATGATCGAATTATACAATTTTTGGGTTGGAAACGTGGAGGTCTTTTATTGCGAGTCAAGTATTGTTATTGACTCGGGATTTTCATGGGTAAAAATAAGGCCTCCCCTTTTTCTGAATAGTGGAAATTGGCAACTTTATCTGCGATAATCGGCACAACTAACCGGAAGGACTGGTACCACGTGACCAATATGCGTAAAGATGGGAAAAAACAGGGAATCAGGGATCAAAGCAGACGTCTGCACGATTCGATGGCATGGCTTCTGAGGGGCTTCACCCTGTTCGATCCGCGCAAGCATTATCCCGACTTCTATCTTTCGCCGCAGCAGTCGTATGTTCTCACTGTGGTCAAGGTCGAGGGGAGGATCAGTCCGGGAGAAGTCGCCAAAAAACTCCGGCTCGAAAAAAGCCACCTTACGAAAATCGTAAATTCCCTTGTCGAGATGGGTGCGATTGATAAACTGTCCGATGAAAAAGACCGCCGGCGTGTTACTCTCAGTCTCAGCGGAAAAGGCGAGGAAATCTACAGCGACCTCGACCAGGTGAGCATTGATTCCTACGTGCGGCTAATGGAAAAAGTCCCCGAAAAAGAGAGGGAAAATGTGATCGAGTCGGTGGATATCCTTCTAGAGGCAATGCAGGAGTTGAGAAAGGAGCAGGGGGGATAGGGAATTCATTAAATTATCTGTGATAAATTTATTTCATATTACCAAATATCCATTACATAAACCGTTTAGATTCCCAAATAATTTTTGAATTCTTTATGGCCCCGCTGAAATACCGCTGATGATCGGGGTTTCACCAGTTTCGACTCATCCGTTTTCCATTCTTTACATGCCCTATTGAATTCTTTTTTGCTGAAAGGGTATACTTCCACACCGCGAATTGACGATGATTCGCCGTAATCAATGGCTATCTTAGCAAACGAAATCGATATCGATCTGGTTGACCGGATTATCGACCGTTCCGGCTCCGACCCTGAAGCCCTTATCGGAATTCTTCAGGACATCCAGACAGAGTGGCATTATCTTCCCTTGCCGGCGCTCAGTCATATCGCTGATCGACTCGGCATCCCCTACAACCGTGTATGGGCTGTCGTGACATTCTACGAGGCTTTCACTCTCGAACCTCTTGGAAAGTATCACATACAAATTTGCACTGGTACCGCGTGCCATGTACGCGGAGTCGCCGAGATCGTCCGCGCTCTCGAAGATGAACTTATGATCGAAACCGGACACACGACTCCCGATGGCGAGTTCTCGCTCGAATGCGCGCATTGTCTCGGGGCATGTTCGATGGGTCCGGTTATCGCGGTGGGGGACGAGTTCTTCGGCCACCTGACGCGATCGAAAGCCCTTGAAATAATTGAGGAGTTGCGAAAGCGATCGGGGGTCGATTTGAAATGAAAATTACCTCCCCCGCAAAACTCCGCGACACACGTAACGATTTATCGGGAAGACAAGCAGAATTCAGTCTGACCGTAACAGTTTGCGGAGGAACAGGCTGCAGGTCATCAAAAAGCCTTGCGGTCTTCAACGCGTTCAATAAAGAACTCGCTAAGAGGGGACTTTCCGATTCGGTCAGATTAATCATGAGCGGGTGCCATGGTTTGTGCGAGAAAGGCCCCAATGTCTTGATCGAACCGGGTAGTATATATTATTGCAGGGTGAAACCGGAATGGGCGAACGAAATCGTCGAATCGACCATCCAGAAAGGCGAGCTTATCGAGAAATACATGCTCATCGGCCTGAAAACGAAGGAGTCTGCCGGTAATCAAAACGGTTCTCAGGTTCACCCTTATCAAGTTCGGGAAATATTGAAAAATAATGGGAAGATTGACCCTCTGGATATCGGCGATTACATAACCCATGGCGGCTACGAATCGCTTTCCAAAGCGCTTTTCGAGTTAAGCCCTGAGAATGTAATTGAGGAAATTAAAAAATCCAGGCTCAGGGGACGCGGAGGCGGGGGATTTCCCACCGGACGGAAATGGGAATCATGCCGGAAAATCCAGGCTGACTCAAAGTGGGTTATCTGCAACGCCGATGAGGGCGATCCTGGAGCGTTCATGGACAGGAGTGTCCTTGAGGGCAACCCCCACGTCGTGATCGAGGGAATGATCATCGGAGCATATGCTGTCGGAGCGCATGGCGGACGGGTTTATGTCCGAAATGAATATCCTCTCGCCGTGCACAATTTAACTGTCGCTATTGAACAAGCGAGGAAGTGGGGATTCATCGGTGAAAATATTCTTGGAAGCGGTTTCAATTTCGATATCAGGATAAACCGCGGCGGCGGGGCGTTTGTCTGCGGCGAATCGACCGCTCTGATGGCGTCACTTGAGGGAAAACCGGGGGAACCTCGCGCGAAATATATCCACACAGTCGAGCATGGGTATCGCGACGAGCCTACGGTATTAAATAACGTCGAAACATGGGCGAACGTGCCGGGGATCGTCCTTTATGGAGCCGACAAGTTTCGCGAACTCGGCACCGAGGGAAGTCCGGGCACGAAAATATTCAGCCTTGTGGGGAAAATTAATAACTCAAGGCTTGTCGAGATTCCGATGGGAACGACACTAAGGCGGCTTGTCGAGGATATCGGCGGTGGAGTCCCAAATAAGAAGAAAGTGAAAGCCGTACAGACCGGAGGTCCGTCGGGAGGATGTCTCCCGGAATCCCTTTTCGACCTTCAAGTCGATTTCGACGCCCTAACAGAAGCCGGGAGTATGATGGGTTCCGGCGGAATTATCGTGATGGACGAAGACACGTGCATGGTCGATGTCGCCCATTATTTCATCAAGTTTCTGGTATCCGAATCGTGCGGAAAATGCACGCCATGCCGCGAAGGTCTGAAAGAGATGGACCGGATCCTCGGAAAAATCACTAAAGGCGAGGGCGAATCGGGCGATCTGAATTATCTTGAGGAACTTGGCGAATGGATGAAAGCCGGGAGTTTGTGCGCGCTTGGGTCGTCCGCACCGAATCCGGTTCTCTCAACTCTGAATTATTTCCGCGACGAATATATGATGCACATTGCCGACAACAAATGCCCTGCCGGAGTCTGCAAAAATCTGATCGAATATCATGTCATAGAGAAAAACTGCACCGGATGTACATTATGCGCGAAGGTCTGTCCGACTGGCGCAGCATCGGGAGTAACGAAACAACCGCATTCAATCGACACGGTACTCTGTATCAAGTGCGATGAATGCTACAAAGCATGCAAATTTGAGGCCATCGGAAAATAATTCGCATAATGCCTGACCGTATTGAAATAACAATCAACAGAACCAAAGTCGAAGCCGCAGACCGCGAGCCTCTCATCGACGTGCTCAGGCGCGAAGGCATTTACGTCCCGACGCTCTGCCATCACGACCGCCTCGAACCCTACGGCGTCTGCAGAGTCTGCATGGTCAAAGTTTCATGGGGCAAAAAATCGAAATACGTAACAAGCTGCAATTATCCCGTCGAGAACGGCGATGTATTCGACACCGAATCCGAGGACGTCCTTAAGGTTCGGAACATGTCCATCGAAGCGCTTCTCGGACGATGCCCGAATGAAAAAAGCGTAGTCGAATTTGCCCATAGACATGGAATATCCAAATCGAGGTTTTCTGCTCAGAAACCCGGCGGCGACGACTGCATCCTGTGCGGACTTTGCGTACGCGTATGCGATGAGATTGTCGGGGCGAGAGCATTGGGATTCATGAGCCGGGGACCGGATCGCGAGGTCTGCACGCCGTTCATGGAGAATCCGGAATCATGCATCGGATGCGGCGTGTGTTCGACTTTGTGCCCGACTACCGCGATGAAAATGGAAGGACAAAAAACCGCGATTCTGAAATCCCGTCATGGCGACGTCCGTCCATGCCGCTACGCGTTGATGGGCTTCTACCCGGGCGGCGTCTGCGCGAACAGTTACGAGTGCCGGCGATGCGATATCGATCAGAAATTCAGGGAACTTGCTGCAATGGAAGGCTGCGAGCATCCGATATTCCTGGCGAGGGAATATGCCGGTTCGAAAAAAGGGGGTGGGACTGAATGACAATAGCGAAAGATAAGCCCACCCTTCGAGTGAAAGTCGCGGGACGTGAAATCGAATTTCATCCGGTTTCGGAATCGCCATGCCGACGCGCCTGCCCGGCGGGAATCGACGTCAAGCGCTATGTCGGCCAGATCGCGAACGGCGATTTCGCTGGCGCGCTGGCGACGATTAGAAGGCACATGCCGTTTCCATCGGCGTGCGGACGAATCTGCCTTCATCCATGCGAAAACGAATGCCTTCGCGGCGAGGTCGATGCGCCCATCGCGATCAAGCATTTGAAGCGGTTTGCGGCGGAATATGAAACCCGCAAAGGCGACGATGCCCCGCTTTTGAAAATGGCGGAGCCGACCGGCAAAAAAATCGCGATAATCGGAGGCGGTCCAGCGGGATTAACCGCGGCGCGCGATCTCGCGGTCATGGGTCACAGCATCACAGTTTTTGAGAAGGAATCGATACCCGGCGGAATGATGACTCATGCAATCCCTGAATTCGAACTGCCTTCAGCCGCCGTAAAGAGAGATATCGAACGCATCATCGATCTTGGCGTGAACATCAAATGCGGTCGCGCGATCCATGGCGATGCAGGCTTGTCCGGGTTATTGCAGGAGGGATTCGATGCGGTACTTCTCGCGACCGGGGCGTCCGCGAGGTGGAAGGGTCTGGAAGGTTCGAGATGGATTCAAGGCGGGAAACTTACCGGCGTATTCGGTGCGACCAAATTCATGAATAACCATCGCGGATTGCCTGAATCGGGCAAGTACGAAAAATTCGGCAAAATGGTTGTGCTTGGATCGGGTGTGCAGGCTCTTGCATGCGCGAGAACGGCTGTACGATTAAAGGCGGACGAAGTCCATTGGCTGGTCCCATGCAAAAAAGAAAATCTCCAGCCTGATCAGCGTCGCGTCAAGCTGGCTATCGAGGAAAGCGTTATCATCCACGAGCTTACCCGAGTGCTTGGCATTGAAGGAAAAAACGATCATGTCGACGGCATTAGGGTAGTCGGGCTGATACCGCTTGATACCGATCACACTGGCCGACCTGAGCTTGTCTCTGAACTTTCAACCGAACATATAATTTCCTGCAACACGGTAATCGACGCTGCGTATTTCGTCCCTGAAACCGAGTGTGGAAGCCTGAGTCGCGATCCATGGGGAACAATCGGAGTCGATTTCGATACCATGACAACTCGTCTTCCCGGAATTTTCGCTGCGGGAGATGTCGTGTCCGGGCCGAAATCGGTTGTCGAGGCTGTCGCGCTTGGACATCGGGCTGCGAACGGGATCCATCGCTATCTAAGCGGTGAAATCGGAAATGTCGGCACGCTTTCAAAGTCGATAAAAGTGAGCGGATGGGAAGTCGCGAATCCGTCCGAGACCCCATCCCAGGTTTTCCGCCCGGAAATACGTCCGGTCGATGAACGAAAATCGGATTTTATCGAAGCGGAACTTCCTTTAACCGTCTGGGAAGCGACACATGAAGCGCGTCGATGCCTGTTATGCGGACCGTGCGAGGAATGCGCGGTCTG
>JAPKYR010000039.1 GCA_026394215.1 bacterium | reverse complement strand
CATTTCGAACAGTAATTAGCCTCGAGCCGATATCGCTGGGCCATGAACCTTGCATACCTTGCGGGGGTTACACTTTCGAAACTCATGACATCGCCTCCAGAATCGTTACTGTACAACTTCCGCCGGAACCGCCCATATTCTGGGCGAGGCCGACCTTCGCGCCCTTGACCTGACACTTACCCATCTCTCCGCGAAGCTGCTCGACAAGGGTGATAATCTGTGCGACTCCTGTCGCGCCGACCGGGTGGCCCTTACTTTTGAGACCGCCCGACGTATTGATCGGGATACGTCCGCCGACTTTTGTCTCGCCTGCTTCAACGGCCGGACCGCTCTTTCCTCTTTTGCAGAATCCAAGCTCTTCCATCACAATCAACTCGGCGATTGTGAAGCAGTCATGGACCTCTGCGAAATCGATATCCTTCGGCGTTTTTCCGGCCATCTTGTAGGCCTTCTCAGCGGCGTCGCTAGCTACCTGGATCCGGGTGATATCTTCGCGGTCATGCAGGGCGATAGTATTCGTTGCCTGTCCGGCGCCAATAATCTTGATGATCGGCTTGCCAAGTTTTTTGGCGTTCTCGACCGTCGTCAGAATTATCGCCGCAGCGCCATCGGTTATCGGCGAACAGTCGAGGATATTAAGCGGTTCCGCGACTTTCACGGAATCGATAACATCCTGGACCGACGGGGTCAGGTGATACTGCGCTCTCGGGTTATGCATCCCGTTCGCGTGGTTTTTAACCGAGACCATTGCGATCTGCTCACGCGTGGTTCCGTATTTATGCATATGCGCGCGAGCCATCATTGCGTAAAGTCCGGGGAATGTGATGCCGTTATAGGCCTCCCATTCCTGGTCGCATGCGGTGGCGAGCGCGAATGTCGCGCCGTCGCCGGAAACATCGGTCATTTTCTCGACGCCGCCGACGAGGACGATGTCGGAAAATCCGCCGGCAACTTCCATAAAGCCCATCCGGACGGCAATACCGCCGGACGCGCAGGCGGATTCGACTCGGGTGGCGGGAATCGGGTTCATTCCGAGGTAGTCGGACATCAGGCTTCCAATGTGCTCCTGGCAGTTGAAAAGCCCCGATGACATGCAGCCGATGTACATACTGTCGATGTGATCCACACCGGCGTCGTCAATGGCGAGGAGGGCAGCCTCCACGTAAAGGTCGCGGAGATCTTTATCCCATAACTCGCCCCAATTATTCATTCCTATACCAACAACTGCAACATCTCTCATGGTTTAAAGCCTCCGTTATTTATTTTTCAAAATTTTTCGCCTGTACTTCGCATAAGTACCGTAGTCCAGGTAAATAGGTTTATGTTCAAGCAGGTATTTCGTGCGTTCGGCCAGATCGCGCACTTCGTTGATCCGCTCGGTTACTTCAATGATGAACGCATCCGAACCCGACCCGGAGCCATAGCTGACCATCAGGATTCTATCGCCGGGTTTGGAGATGTCCAGAGTGGCTGTAAGGCCGATCGGGCTCGCGCCGGAGTAGGTGTTGCCGAGTTTCGGCACCAGCCATCCGGGCAGCACTTTTTCTTTGGTAAATCCAAGCATTTTGGATGCACGCATCGGAAATTTTCCGTTGGGCTGATGCCCGACGTACCAGTTGAAATCGTCGGGAGTCATACCCGCGAGTTTCATAATTCCATTGGCGGCGCCAAGGGTATGCTTGAAATAGGCCGGCTCGCAGCCGAATATTCGAGAGCGTCGACGTGCGCGCCCTGGCTCGTATACTCCCCGATTGCCAGCCCGTACTTGACTGTACCGGCTATAACATCGGAGTACACCACGAACATTCCCTCGCTGCCGGCCTTGCACGCGAATTCGAAATCCGCGCAATGGCACTCGGGGACTGCGCCGATTGCTTCAGCAACGACGGCTCCTGACGGTTTTACCGCGTACGGGTGCGATTCTGAGCCGATATATACCGAGCCGATCTTTATGGGATCGATCCCGGCACGTTTGATCGCGCGTTTGGTTGCTTCTACCGAGAGAGTAATCGTGTCCTCGTCGTTCGCGGGAACACTTTTTTCAGTGAGCATAAGCCCTTTCTTGAAGCTCTCAGCGTCGGCGCCCCAGACTTTGGCGATCTCTTCTACTTTGATACGGTGCCTTGGAATAGCTGCTCCGTATCCAACAATGCCAACGTCGGTCATAAGATCCTCACTTTCCATCCTGTTAATCCTCTCTCTCCGAGAGGCCAGGTGAATTCAAGTATTGAAAGCCCGGTGCAATTCGCAATCGGGCCGTTTATCAAAATCCGTCACTCAAAATCATGCCGCGGATAGCCGTCTTTGATGAGGCTTCGCGCGATTACCATCTTGTGAATCTCGTTTGTCCCCTCGCCGATCTCGCATAGCTTGATGTCGCGGTACATCCGCTCGACCGGGAACTCCTTGATATATCCATACCCGCCGTGAATCTGAAGCGCGTCGTTGCAGACCTCGCGGCCCGCGACTGCAGCGAAAAGTTTCGCCATGGCAGCTTCGCGATGATAACTCTCTCCACGGGAGTACAGGCGTGCCGCATGATAGACCATATGCCGTGCGGCTTCCAGTTTTGTCGCCGATTCAGCAAGCATCCACTGTACGCCCTGGAAATTGCAGATCGGCTGATCGAACTGCTCGCGCTCCTGCGAATATTTCAATGCTTCGTTGAACGCTCCCTGGGCGATTCCAAGAGCCAGAGCGCCGATACTTATCCGGCCGCCATCCAGGGTTTTCATAAAGACTTTGAATCCTTTGTTGACCTCGCCAAGACGCTGGCTGTCGGGAATCCGGCAATCCTCATAAATTAATTCGGTTGTCGAGGACCCGCGCAATCCCAGCTTATTTTCATGTTTCCCGACCCTGAATCCGGGGATATCGCGCTCATGGATGAAAGCGGTGATCCCGTGAGTTTTTGCGGGAGGGTCGGTACTCGCGGCGATTACGAAACTCCCCGCATACTCGCTATTCGTAATAAATGTTTTCGTGCCATTCAGAATCCAGTCGCTCCCGTTGCGGATCGCGACGGTTTTAGTTCCACCTGCGTCGGATCCGGCGCCCGGTTCGGTAAGTCCCATCGCGCCCAAATATTCTCCGGAACATAGAGGCGGCAGGAATTTTTTTTTCTGCTCTTCGGTGCCGAAAGCGGCGATTGGATATGTGCCGAGCGACGTGTGCGCGGCAAGCGTGATGCCGGTCGAGCCGCACACGCGGCTTATTTCCTCGACCGCGATGATATAGCTCATCACATCCATTCCCGCGCCGCTATATTCTTCCGGCCATGGGATTCCCCAGAAACCGAGTTCAGCCATCTTGGGAATCAGTCCGGGATCGAGATGGCCCTGCTCGTCCATTTGGGCGGCGATCGGAGCAATCTCGTTACGCGCGAAATCGCGCGCCATTTCACGGACCATCCGGTTATCACATGAAATATCCACCGATAATCTCCTTAAAAAGAGCCGACAGTAGCGGCGTTGCGATAATGCAGCGAGGTCAAACGCATCCGAATTTACCGGTTGAGACCGGTAGATCATGGATAAAGGCAAAGCTTACCTTCCAGCAAGGAGACCAAGCTGTACAGAATTATGGAGTATAACAGAATCAATAGCGCCGGGTCAAAAGGTTTACAGGAATAAAAACAGGATTTTCTGTTCAGTACAAAACAGTAATAATAGCGTTCTTTATACGTGTCAGCTTTATACTCAATAATCGGGACATACTTAATAAAAGTGCCTCTTCCGGGTTTAGCATGAGTACAGATCCAAGCCTCCACAGAATAACAATAGATTGCCGTCTTGAAGTTTTCCGGATTTCTGAACCCGCAGGCACGTTGCTTTATCGCAGTAATCCTGGAATTCAATCCTTCCGCCGTGGCATTAGTGACCGGCGTCATGCAGTAATTCAAAATTCCATCTATGTGATCGCGTATCATGCGGAACGCATGGGAACAAGTCTTTGCTTACGATCCTCAGGCTGAATCTACGATCAAAGCTAGGGAGGTCAGGACAAAAGGGGGGATTTCTGAGTTGAAAATGATGGTCAAACAATCGGTATATGAAATAAAATTGGCTCCGGAAGCTAGGCAAGTGAAACTCACCTATAGGCTTCCCGAGCCTATTCTGATTACTCAACTAGCGGGGGCTGTCTACCAAACGTTTAACGAATTATTAAAGGACTTGCTTGTCAAAGAAATTGAACTTTAGGAACTGCAGGATTCTACGTCAAGTCTACTTATCGCTCATACAAGGCGATTTGACCCGTCTGACAGCTGCCTGGAGGCTTATCTGGCCTGAAAGTGAGTTGGGGGGGGGTAAATAGAAATCCCCGCTTTTACACGGGGAGTTGAGAAAGTTGCCTATGGTTAATCCGGTAATCAGTGTTATGTCAGGACTGCCCGTTCCCTGATTTCAGGTCCGTAAACACGATGTCATTTACGGCCTTTTCGGGACGGCCTGCGAGACGGTTTGACTGGTGGATATAGCGTTCAGTCGTTGTGATTTGGGAGTGTCCGAGGGCTTGCTGCACGTCGCGGAGTTCGACATCGTCGGATGTCAAGGCAATGCTTGCGAAGGCATGTCTCAGGGAGTGTGTCGAGTGATCCTTCAAGCCGATTGCGTCAAGACGGTTCCGGATTAATCGACTAACTGAACGCGGTGTGAGCGGTGATCCTGAATAATGGGAGTTGGTTCCGGTGGATCCACAGTCGCGTTTTGACAGGGACGGGAATAGTGGGGAGTCGGGATTTTTGAAAGGTGCTTGTGTCAGCCAGGGACGGATTATCCTTTCGACGTCAGGCCAGATAACCACGAACGCATCTTTCGCGTGATGTCCCTTCTGCTGAATCCTGAGTAAGAGCTGTCCGTTTTGGGGTGTCAGGTCCTTTCGGACAGCGCGTACAAGCTCAATCCGACGGAGTCCACATCCGATTAGCAGGGCAATCATTGCGCGGTCGCGCAAGTCTGTGAGTGTGTAGGTCGGGACGGATGCCAGAAGGTCGCGGGATTGATCGACAGTTGTCGGGAGTCTGCCAGACGCGTTCGATACGCGTACTTTCCGGACTGCCAGAACTCCCTCAATCAGAAGCTGCAATTCACCGGCACGGTTAGCGGTGATCTGCCCGGTCCTGAGTGATTTACGAGCATAGTCATGCAGGAATCGGTAGAATGCCCGGACTGCTGCAAGGTACGCGTTGATTGTGTTTGGGGATTGTCCCGCGCCCAGGAGTGAATCCCTGAATGCCTTAACCGTATCCTCATCCGGGACACGTGTCACACTCATTTCAAGTGAGATTCCACAAAATGCCAGAAACTGATTCCATGCGTCGCGGTAAGTTCGCTGTGTAGCACCGCGATATTCCTGCAGGAACGTGTCTGTAAGAGTCTGCCAGGTTATGTCGAAAGTCGCGGGACGGTTTCCATGGTCGATTGTGTCCGGTTCCGTTCCCTTCTCAGGCAGTGCCAGTTGATTGAACCGTTTCAGTGCAATCGAATTCATAACACACCGTCCAGACAGTCGTCTGGCCAGTGCCAGGACCCTGATTTTGACTTTGCTACAACGCCGTGATCGTCCTGCAACTTAACCTTTCCCTTCAACGCGCCAAGCATGAGTGCCGAAATTGCCGGACCCATGTTGATACTTTCCGACACGCAAAGTGCCCGGAACTGTCGCCAGATGTCACGGTCGACATTCTTTAAAAGTTTCGTGGTCGTGTCTGGTTTCATAATTCACCCCCTTGTATTTCCACTTCCCAAATTTGCGTGTCGAATTCCTCACAACGATAAATTCCCAGGTCGTACGACCGGTCAGCCTCTTCCCACTTACAGATTTCGTCGTATGAATGCCCGGTGATTTTCTGGAAATATGATTCGGCTTCCCCGGCTGTCCGGAATATGGCAATGTCCTGAACTACGCCATCATTGTTGACGAATACGACGTGCACAGAATTTGATTTTGTTTGATCGTTTGATTCGTTATTCATTGTTTTATCCTTTCGTGATTTTTGAAAAGAGCGGGACACAACCGGTTGACCGTGTCCCGCTCAAGGTCGATTTACTCAGGCAATCTGACTGGCATGACAACCGCGACGCGGTCAGTGCCACCGTAATCAAAGCGGACAGGTTCCAGGCTTCCTGAATTAGACATAACTACTTCCCGCTTGTCAGCAAGTTTAAGTGTCTCAGTGAAATAGTGGACGTTAAGCGCGAACATAGTATCCGAACCGTCCAGATGCACACAGGGAACCATGCCAGACGCTTCACCCATTGCGTCCGACCGTGCTGACAGATTTAGCGTCCCATTCGCATTGACTACGATCATGTCCCGTCCGTCCTGTTGAGTCGCGACTACAGAAAGCGCGTTAAGTGCTTCAATCGTTTCGGGTACGTGCAGCCGGAACCGCGACGTGCAATCATCTGGTATAACCTTGTCATAGTCGGGGTACGGTGTGTCGAGAAGTGAGACAGTTCCGGAAAGTCCCTCAGTCGGGATACTCCAGTAAAGATACCCGTTCGTGTCGAATTCCAGATTCACGGTTTCATCGGTGGGGACTTGCAACCGATTAAATGCTTTTATAAATTGCACCGGCACAAGCCATTGATTGAAATCCGGTGCCACTGAATGACATCGGGACTTTGTGAATGTGCTGTGAAGCCGTCTGCCATCCGTGCCCACTAGTCTTAACCTTTCAGGCCTTGTGTAATCGAATAGCACACCGGACGTGAAGTTCCGGGGAGTGCTGTCATCGGTTGAAGCGTATACGAATTCAAGTTCCGTGCTGATGTCACCGTATGAAATCGCGGTCGATGCATTCACACTGTCGCGATTGTCCGGACGTTCCGGGAAGTCATCAGTGTCGCGACCGTTAAGCCGGAAAGTGAGACTGCCAGACTCAACGTTTAATTCATGCAGGCCTTTCGTGCTGAAATGGATATCGGATTTGCACTTGTCGATTACTTTCATTAAATCCGCGAACTTCACACAAAGCGAGTATTCACCGGTTGCTGGGATTGTCACAGTCGTGAATGCAGTCCCGTACCCTATATTTCCGATTGTTAGGGATAATTTACCGTTCGAGGCTTGAACCTTTACGTAATTCAGGATAGGTAAAGTCGGCTTTGAATCCGCGAAAGGCTTTAAGCGCTTAATCGCGGTTTTGACTGATTTAATGTCCGTATTATTCATGGTTTTTTTCCTTTTAGTTTGATTTGGCCTTTCCCTGCACGGAGTCCCGTTTGTTACTGCATTAATTCAGCAAGTGTCACCGGTTGCCAATAAAGATCACGTTCGACCGGAAGTCCCAAAGTGCCGCGTACGCTTTCCAATTCTGAAAGCCAGAAGTACCCAAGTTCGCGGTCGAGTCCGTCCACAAGCCCGAAAAATTGCACGTCCCCGGTGTCCGGGTCCTGACTTGCTGAAACCGCGTACCACGTCCACTGTGCATCTGGAGTAAAGAATTTAACGTGCACGATTGACTCAGTCGCGGGAAGTTCGCAACCGGGTCCGGTTTCATGGTACGGGTCCTGACTCTGCAATTTGGCAAGGTCCGACTTTGTGAGTAGTTTCATACCGGCACCGTCCTATTAGTCCGACGTGCTACCAGTTGATAATAGATTGCCTGTCCGTTCTCAGTCAGTGCCCATTCTGGCCTGTCTGACTCCCTGAGTGACAGTCCCGGTGAAAAGTCCATATTGTGCAACCGCGTGATAGTCGCATATTCACCGTATACCCTTGCATAAAGATAGTGCGCTTCACAGATGTCGAACCGGTCGAAATACGGTTCACCGGGTAGGACATCTGCCCAAACTGCAGGCCATAATTCCCGACAGCAACCGGCACTTTCCGCGATTGCTTCCCGGACATACCGGACACCGTCAGATGTCAGGGAGTGTGCAAGCGGGATTCCGCAAACTGAGCAATAGCACGGACTGTCAGACTCTTCTGAGTCAAGCGGGAAAGTAGTTTCATCCGGGCAGTCGTCCGGCAGGCAGTCGGCACAAAAATAATCGACATACTTTTCAGTTTCGACAAAGCCGGGAACCGGTTCCGTGTCAGAAGTCATATTCTGTGCCTGTGTGCAGTCCGTGAACTTACAGCACTTGTGACAGTGTGCCGGTGTGGTCTCAACTGTATTAGTGGATTGTGTGAGTGTGTCGGAATTCATACTTGCACCGCCTTTAGGACGCGTAAATCGTCCTGTGTGAGTGCTGACACTGGGATACTTCCGTACTTCCATCTGGGATTGCCTTTACCCCGTCGGGAGTGATACCCGCAATTGTGTGCCCACTGTCCGCGAATTTTTACCCATCGGAAACCGACAGATTTTAAAAGTTCGCGCGTTTCAGTGTCCGGCTTTTCATCAAACCGAATCCAGACCCACCGTCCGACTACATCGGCAGGGAAGCCGTGAACTTTGCAGAATTCGATCACGTCGGCAAGGTCCGATAGTTTGGACCCGTCCTGCAATCCGTCCTGTGTCGGGACTGTGTCCGACTGTGACTCAGACAGTGTGTCCGGCTGCACGTCCTGCAGTGTGTCGGGGACTGAGTCCGGGACCACTTCCGGCACATAGTCGGAAACCGTTTCCGGCACTGTGTCCGAACTGTGTGAGTCATTAAATAATGTGGTTTGGGAAGCCGGGAACCCGGCTTGTGTGGTATAATCCTTCATGGATTTATTCCTTTGCCTGTCCGGTTAGTTTAGCGACAAGTCCGGGCAGGCATTTTTTATTTGTCGGGTAAAGTATATACCGGTTATTACCTATTTGTCAATATAAAAATGCAATAATTAATGCTATAAACGCATTTTACTGTTATGAATTCATTATAATATATCATGCAGACGGAAACCGAAAAGCTATTTATTGGACTTCCCGACACTCCAGGAACCGATGTTCACAGGCCGGTTTCCGATGGGACATGCTACCTAATTGGTAATAGGTGACATTAAATTTAATGACAATTTGCGAGTTGAAGCCGTCCTGCATTCAATGATCTAACCGTCCGGACCGTGCCGATGTCGATTTGTTAAGTCGGTCCTGAAATGGTAATTACCAATTCAATGTAACGAATCGGGACCGGGGGGGGTATGTGGACCCAGGGGATGCGTCTCTCAAGGAATCCTAACCCGCTCACGAACCAGGCCCATTTTTCTACTTTTCCCTTATTGCTTGACTTGGGATAGGGGGGTACCCGAAAGAGGGGATGGGGTGTGTTAAGCAGTGGGTGGGTGTTCCTGCGCGCATATTGGAGTTCTGAACTTTTCGAACGCTACCGGTGGGGGATGTTGTTCAGAGGGGTGGGTATGTGGCTACGGGACTCCTGACCGCCTTACGCAATATGGGAGTGATAGGATATCGAACGAACCAAACGACTTATTATATATATTCTACGTGAAGTTCAACACCCTATGGTATAATAACGTTTCTTTCTCTTAGGCTGGGGGTTGCGTTGGCGTCACCCCAGGGTTGGTCATTTTATCTACCGGTTTTGCAGTAATTTTATCAATATTCGGAGAGTGGTCTTGCTCGTGCGACAATAAATTAATTGGGAATTACTGCAACTGCTGTCCTAAGTACACTGAAATGTCCGATTTATATAGATTATCCCGTGTGTAGGTTTCCAATGGATGCGAGATAAGCAGACGCTATCGTGCAAAGGAGTACAATAATGCCAATAAACTGGAGGAATATCAGGGCACTTAATGGCTCTCAGAATGCAGCTTTTGAAGAGCTTTGTTGCCAGCTAGCCCACAATGAAAAACCCGCAGAAGATGCAGTATTTATACGCAAAGGGGCACCTGATGCTGGTATTGAATGTTTTTGGACGCTGGCAAGTGGCGATTTGATTGCTTGGCAAGCCAAGTACTTTATAGCAACTCCTGGCGATAATCAATGGGCACAATTAGATGATTCGGTTAAGAAGGCATTAGAAAAACACCCCACTCTCACTACTTACATCATCTGTATACCACTTGATCGCCAAGACCCACGAATTGACCAGGAAGAATGGTTCATGGATAAGTGGGATAACCATGTTCGTAAGTGGGAGCAATGGGTATCTGATAAAACCATGAAAGTCCAGTTCGAGTACTGGGGTTCACATGAACTCCTTGAAAAGTTGGCACAGCCCAAGCATGCTGGTAGATCATACTTCTTCTTTAATGCTGATCTATTTCATAATCCCTGGTTAATAGACAAGTTTCAAAGGATTAAGGCCGATGTTGGTAATCGATACCTACCGCAGATCGATGTCGAACTCCCTATCTATAACTTATTTGATTCATTGGGGAGAACTAGTAGCTTCCTTGATAGAATCAAGAAACTACTTGGTTTGATAACCAGCTCAGGCAATGACTCTATAACCAATAAGAGTAAGACAGCGTTAAAGATTGAATTTGAGCGTCTTGAGAGGGATATTTCATCCTTGTCCTTATTGCTTTCAGGACTGCCCTTAGACCCTCAGCCAATTATAGACTGGGAATCAATCCAGCATAGTGCAAAGCAAGCTTTAGCTACGTCAGAAGCATGCAATGACTTACTTGCCGGGCTCCCTGATCCTAAGCAGAAAAGCGATTTGTCATTTGAACGGCATGGGATTCTCAATTTGATGCGCCATATACAATCCGTCATTTACCTAACTGAAAGCAGAGATGCCATCCTGGCGAACACACCTGTGCTTTTATTAACCGGAGTTCCCGGTACCGAAAAAACACATCTGCTGTGTCATATCTGTGAAGACAGGCTCAATCATAATCAACCAACGATTATGCTTCTAGGTGCTCAATTCAATTCATCAACTGAACCCCTGCAGCAGGTTATGAGCCACCTAGGACTAAGGCAAACAATAAATGATGACGAATTCCTGGGAGCATTAAACTCAAGTGCCGAGGCATATAATACAAGATTATTAATTTTCATTGATGCACTTAATGAAACCGATGATAGAAATTATTGGCATGTTCGTTTAGCTGGGTTTATCCAACAAATACGACGCTATCCTTATCTAGGAGTATGCATAAGTATAAGAACGTCTTATAAAGAAGTGTGCCTTCCCAATTCTTTCTTAGGTGAAAGTAGTGCTTACGTTACTTATGAGCATGAAGGTTTCAGAGGTGTGGAGAATCAGGCAACCACCATAATATTCAAGGAATACGGTATTGAGATTCCCAGCTCACCAATAATTTATCCTGAGTTTAGCAATCCTTTATTTTTAGTAACCTTGTGCGGATATTTACAGCAAGCTGGGATGACTCGCCTGCCCAAAGGTCATACTGGTATAACATGGCTTTTTGAAAACTATTTTAAGGAAATGGATCGCTCCATCTCCAGATTATTAGGTACGGATCAGAAGGATTATTTAGTTAAACAAGCAATGGCTATTTTCATAGACCAGATAGTAAGCCAGAAGTCTTACAGATTGAAGCGTAGTCAAATTAAGACGGCTATTGAAGCTTTGCTTCCCGGCCGTACTTACGAAAACTCATTATATAGGGCAATGATTCATCATGGCCTTATATGTGAAGAACCCGGGTTTGCTTTTGATGGTGATTCGGAGGAAGTAGTTTTCATTATTTATGAACGCTTTACAGACCACCTGCTCGCAAGGAATTTACTTGAGAAGAACGTAGATGAGGTCCATTTGACAGAATCATTCGCTAAGGGATCGATTTTTCATGACTTTTATAATGATGAACATGCATGTTGGAAATATCAAGGTTTACTAGAAGCGCTATCTATAATAGTGCCTGAGAGATATGGAAAGGAGTTATTTGAAGTTGCTGATTACTTAAGAGAATTCAAATCGACTAAGCAAGCATTTCTTGAAAGTCTTTTATGGAGAGATCGAAAGTCTTTTAGTAAGGCTACTATAGAATATGTAAACAAAGATATTATCGCCAAGGGTAATCTATATGATCTGCTTAATACTTTACTGATGATTGCGACGAATCCTGAGCATCCTTTCAATGCTGATAGGCTTCATTCGTATCTCTTACCATTTGAAATGGCGGAAAGAGACAGCTTTTGGGCATTATTTCTACACAATATATATTCGAATGAAGAATATAACTCGGTACAAAGACTCATTGATTGGGCATGGGATAACAAACATACAGATAGCCTTGATGATGATGTTATATTACTTACAGGAACGGTTTTAGGTTGGTTTTTAACTTCATCTAATCGCTTTATACGGGATAAATCGACCAAAGCGCTTGTAAATCTCTTTACGGAGAAATTGGCAATTTTAATTAAATTGCTTGAACGCTTTAATAATATAGATGACCTATATATCATCGAAAGGTTGCTAGCAGTCGCATATGGCTGTTCAATGCGAAGCTCAGATACCGATGGAATCAAGGCTGTCGCCCTGTATGTGTATTCGTGGATATTCGATCAGGGTGAAATAATTCCTCACTTACTCATACGAGACTATGCAAAAGGTATAATTGATCTAGCTCAAGTAAAGGGGATTCGCTTATCTGTCGATATCAACAGAGCAGATCCTCCCTATGGAAGCTCGTGGTCGGATGATGTTCCAACAGAATCTGAACTTAAGACGAAATACGGTGATTGGGAGAATGCTAAAACTGATAAACAAAAAGCTTGGTCGTCAATGTATCACAGGATATTTGGGTTGAGTGATTTTTCACTTTATATCATCGGAACAAATCATCCCTTTAGTTTCGAATGGATGTCCTACAAACTCGGTGATACTATTGAACCAACAAAAGACGAGATTATCGAGCAATTTATTGAAACCCTTACAGAAAAGCAAAAACGTACTTATGAGAAATACCAAACTAACAAATATCATGCTTTTCTAAAGGAATTCGTTAATGATGTTGGAGATAAGAAGCAGATTGTCGTTAGACATCGCGGAAATAGACTAGGTGACGATCGGGAAATGTTCATCAAAACACTTGGAAAACAGAAAAGAGATACTTTTGAGAACATCATTGAACCTCTGTATAAGAGTACCAAAACATACGAACACGATTTCGACTTAACTATTGCTCAGCGGTGGATTTTTAACCGTATTGTTGAAATGGGGTGGTCTCCTGAATTATTTGGGAGGTTTGATGGTAGCGTTAATTATTGGGAATCGGGAAGAGGAACCCATAAGCCTGAACGAATTGGGAAGAAGTATCAGTGGATTGCCTACCATGAATTTCTTGCCAGAATAGCTGACAATTTCGTAATGAGAGATGAACGACTTTCTGAAAAGCCAGGGACCTATCAAGGAGCTTGGCAGGTGAGGTTCAGAAGAGATATCGATCCTTCATGCGTTATCAGAAAGAAGATTGGCGGTAACTATCTTGACCAAAGCGAAGTGCGTTGGTTGCCTTATAATCACGAATTTCAGATGAAATGCATGACACATGAAGAATGGTTAAAGAGCACGGAGGGCATGCCAGATTTTAAGGCAATCATAGATTACTCGTTAAAAACACGCAGGTGGTTGTGCCTGAACACTTACAGTGACTATATGCAACCGATACCAGTTGAGGAAGAGAAGTACAAGATTGAGAGGAGACAGTTAGTCTTTTGGATTAATAGCTATCTTGTAAAAAAGGAAGACAAAGAGACCTTGATAAAATGGCTCAAAGAGCAAGATAGGCAGCATGGCAGAATGCCAGGAAGCCCCGATGATTATGGGATTTTCCTGGGTGAGTACTTCTGGTCACCGTGCTATAGGCATTTAGAGGATCCTTATTATGGCGATGACGGATGGAGCAGGGGGCAGTCCGATGAAATCCCTGTCCCAATAATGGCAACGCATAGAAACTACTGTCAAGAGGGTAACAACTTCGATTGTTCGATAGAAGACAGTATTTTCATCTCAATTCCAGTCAGGACAATCGCGCAGGGCATGGGTCTTCAATGGCATGGGAATGAGGGAGAGTTTGCCGACGAAACAGGAGCTGTTATCGCTTTCGACCCTTCAGTGAAAATTGGATCACCAAAGGCGTTGCTTATTGAGAAGGATTCGTTTGCAAAGTTTCTTGAGGCTGAGGACCTTGAAATTGTCTGGGTGGTTGAGGGTGAAAAGCGAATGATTGGGGGGAGTCATACTGACCGCGCATCACATATAGGCAGACTAGACTTCAGAGGTATTTACCATTTGGAGAATGATTCTGTTGCTGGTGATATAATTTCCGAATACGATAGCTATTTGGAGGACTTACCAGCAACTGAAAGTCCCGAAATGGTATTGTACGTGCCAGTTCCTCCGGACCTCGGTAAAGATAAATTGGAATGATAACCATTTTGTTGAAGTGAGGCTCTGTAAAAGGACATAATGGAAGGGATGAATACAGAAACCAAATGAAACTCGACCTGCCACAACTTGAATCATGGCTTTGGGAGGCGTCCTACTCCAATCGAGGGCCAGTGGATGCACCTAAGTTTAAGGATTACATCCTGCCACTCATTTTCCTGAAACTGCTTTCGTATGTATTCGATAACGAAATTACCGGACTTGCTGAAGAGTTCGGTTCGGCTGAAAAGGCACCGTTCCCGCTGCCAACCTTCATCCTAAAAAATGGAAATTACAGCCACTCGGCTAATTTCCGGGTGCAAGACCCTTACCCCACTCTTTTGCGTTGCTCTACGGGGCTTCAACGTAATATGGTGAAAAACGAATCCCGAAGGGTGCTTGAATAGCGGGCTACAGAGCATCATTTTAACTAAAAAGGATTAAAAAAGGAGATGTGGTCAGAAAATCCACTCGCTTAGGGAGATAAAGAGAACCGTCTTGACGTGGATCGCTCTCAAATCTGCAAATTTATAGCAGTCTGCCCAATACAAAAATCAACTAATAAGGCAAGGAATGGTTGTGGATTATAGTGAGTCATTTGAAAAAAATTCTGGGAACTACAAAATAATGTATCTCCTTTCCCTCATTAAACTTACGCTTATCTTCTTCAGTTTCCGTCTGGATAATTTGAGCAACTTCGATCCCAATGATACGGTCCCAATTTCCAGCGACCTCGTTTTCAAGTGCTTGGAGAGCATCCTTATCAAGCCTGCCTACACAGCGATCATTTGCAAAGAACTCCAGTTTTGGATTCCCACTTCGCGCAACACCTGACTTCCAGGTGAGATGTTGATCTTTCTTCAATGCACGGATTTCTTTCTGATTATCTGGCCAGAAAGGATTCACTCCCATTCCCAATCCCGATTTATACATATCGAAATACCTGAAGCTTCGTGTCAATTCCTCATCGTCCTTCGATGGTGCGCGATAACCTGGCGATGGATTCCTTTTCTTAAGCCAATCTCCCGCAAGTTCTTCCATCTCATACCATAAATCGGCATTACAGTCTGGCCAATCTATAAGAAACGCTTTCACTTTGGCTCTGGATAATCCAACGAAATACAGGCGTCGCAATTCCTCCATATCATTCCCAAATTGATGCGGGAAGAGGAAGACGGTGTGGAATTCAAGTCCCTTTGTAGCGTGCAAGGTTAAACAAGCAACTTTTTCTTGAGGAACTGCATTACCAGCTCGACCTATCAGATGTTCATCGATACGCCAAAGCATTTGTTTCACAGGGATTTCAGTATCTTGTGAAATATCAAGCAAATCCTCATCAAAGAATGATCCCCATGATTGCATCCAGGATTCATCAATACCAATTTCAGTGAATTTGCTCCTGACAAGTGCTTTTAACCGGTTGTAACTCATATTCGACTTATCCGGATCAAGTGCCTCCAATTCTCTGATAGTCTCGATGACACCAAGCTGATATCGTTGAGCGAACTGATGTTCCCCAAGCACCTGCGATGCGACACCGATTCGCTCGAAAAGTTTATGGGTTAGCTGCGCTTCCGAATTCGTGTGATGTGCTACACAAATCTCCCCCAGCTTCACCTCTGGAAAAGCCCCTCTGACTTTCTCGATCTCAGCAGCAATCGCGAATCTTGCATCAGCAGGATTTCTGACCTTTAGTCTGATTACTTTCCCCTTATCAGGATCCTGCTCAGCAAGTAACTCTCTGCTCCGTTTGACCACATTTGGGATACTTTGCACCCAGGCTTCGGGCTTAAGTCGGTTTTTATTCTTACTGATGAACCTTGATGCAGTCTCAATTACTCCTTGGACAGAGCGAAAGTTGTCGGTAAAAGTGATCCAGTCCTTTATCTCGAAGTCTTTTTGAAATTGCAGAATCCATTGGGTCCCGTCAGCATTTTTAGAATTTTTACTATCATCACGATCTCTGAACTCATATATATTTTGGTCTTCATCGCCAACAGCCATGACATGGACTGCCCCCTCACGACTTCCTGATTCTATCCTACTAAGAAGCTTCACAATTCGGTATTCTCTCCATTTGATGTCCTGGAATTCATCGACCAGCAGATATTCGATACCATTCAGCCTGTCCAGCCAGCGTACCTGCTCTCTTTCGTCTTCCCCTGAATAAGATTCGAGTGTTTCTGCAAGTTCAGAAATTATCTGATCAAAAACATCAGATTTACTGTTTTTCTCCTTTGAATCAGCCTGTAATTCATGGAGACGATCACGTCCAATTAATCTAAGTGCCAGACCGTGAAATGTATGGACTCCGATATCGTACCAATCTGATGGAAGGAGCTTTTTCAACCTTCGTCGCAGTTCAATCGCTGCATGACGGTTATATGCCAGGACAGCAATGCTCCTAGGTGGCACATTCCTGACCTTGATTAGGTAAAAGATCCGGAGCACAAGCACATGAGTCTTTCCGCTTCCAGGACCGGCTAGTATCAAATGGTTTTCGTTGGTTTTCGCATTGACCGCGTCGAGTTGTTCTTTAGTGAGCGATCCGAATACTTTATCGAAATGCTCCGCCCTGATGGGAATCGTCAGGTTCTTCCTTTCTCTTTCAGTGAAATGCTTCTTTGTGAAAGAATCCCAATCCAAGGTGAAGTAATCATCAAGATATTCTTCAGCCTGTTTAGTACCTTTTGAAAGCAACTCAGCGAATCTGCCCATTGCCTTGACCTGGGCAACTGTCGATTTAGCATAAACCTGATACTGAGAGTAAGCAGGTATATAATTTGTGAAGAGTCTTTCATGAGATGGGATCAATTTCATACGGGCTCTGAGGATGCCAAATCCATCAGTAATATCAATTACATCCCGATAATGCATGTAAAGCAGAGCTTCCTCACAATCAGCCTCTTCCGGACACTCATCTTTGTATAATCCCTGTCGTGATGAATACCAGCGCTTGAATTGGTCATAATTAAACTTGTTGACAACCTTACCTTTTCGTTCCTGATACTTATCGAAATATTCCAGGATTATTCGCGTAACCCGCGACAATTTTTCCAGTCTCTCTTTTGCATCGTTCAACTGGCCTGACCAGCTTACCCAGAGCTTTCCTCGTTGGCGGTGATCAATTGTAAAAAGTCCCCATTCTGCAAGCTTCCCTAAGTCCAGCAGTACCTGACGGTTATCGTAATATCCGATTCTATCTCTTCTATCTTTCGTATCTTTCGCGCATGAATTCTTGCGAATATTATCTATGTTTATCTCCTCAAGCTCATCACCAGTCGCCTCAGAGTTTTCAACGACAGTTATCAGGAATTTAATGAGACCGAGGTGATAATCCAGTCTTTGAATAGAACTATTCTCTGACTGCCGCATCCAGTCAATGGAATACTCATTACCCCAGTTACAGACCCCGATTCCGCGAAGGTTATCGATATGCTCCTTAACCTGATGCCTTTCAATACCGAGTTGGTCGGCGACAACTTCAAGATCGACCGATCCTTTCTCGTCGCGGGACGTTGTCCGGTCGAAAAGATATTCAGCCAATGAACGGAGGACTGCCTTAATTGGGTCAGGCAGAGATGATTTGGCGATCAGCTCTTCAATTTTTTCCCATGCTTCAACTCTAAAAGGGACTGATACGAATTGATATCTATTCTCACGGCGCTCCAAATGCTGGCTTTCTTCGAGAATACCAAGCGCTGTGGCTACTTTCTGATCAATTGAAGCTTCTTCTTCGTCGATGTAATTCCTGCTTCCATCCTTTCCTTCTTCCCCTTCGTCCTGTCCAATCAAGCCTGCAAGGTCGATCCTGCTCGTCATCAGATCAAGGGCCGAAATGATTATCTCAGGAAACTCTTCTCCTTGTTTTTTCGCCTGATTGAACCTATACCGAATCGTCAATATAATTCGTTTGAGTTCGTTTAAACGAAGTTGATTTCGCCTGCGCAAATCTAACTGTGTATCAAGATCGCTCGGATCATAGAAAAGAACGCATTGCGATGGCTCATCATCACGACCTGCACGACCTGCTTCCTGAATGTAATTCTCAAGACTGCCTGGAACATCGTAGTGGACAATCAATCGAATATCTTTCTTATCGACTCCCATTCCGAAAGCGTTTGTGGCGACGATCAATCTACTGTTTCCTGATAAAAAGCCATTCTGGACCTCTTCACGATGCTCCCTGTCACATCCTCCATGATAGAAAGCGACTTCCTCGAAACCTCCATTACGAAGTTTATTGCATAATTGCTCAGTTTGATTTCTGGTGCTGCAGAAGATGAGAGAAGCCTTCCCAGATTCATATATTGGTTGAACGAGTTCAAGAAGCCTATTGAATTTTTCTTCATCGGAACCTTCGGGAAATGTAACGCATGAGAACTTCAGATTCTCCCGTGCATGCCCGTGGTCCTCTATATCAAGGTCAACTTCTAAACCATGCTGGAACCTCTCTTTGATTTCCTCAAGAACTTCTTTCCTTGCTGTGGCTGTCAAACAGAGCACGGGAGGTTTTGGCAGTTTATATTCTCTGCAAAGTCGCGCAATGAGTTCCGGAATAAACCGATACTCAACTCGGAAATCCTTTCCCCATTTAGCCATGCAGTGAGCTTCATCAATAACCAGCAATCCGATTCCTCTTGCGCCCAAAGATCGCAAGACACTTGGTGATCTAAGCTGCTCCGGTGCCATATAGACGATATGGGCAGGTACGGCATTCTCATCATCTGACTTTTCAGCCCGTACCGCACGTAAGTTTTTCTGTCTTTCCAATGAATTGAGTTTTCCACTGACCTGGCACACATCGTCACGACCATGCTGCTCATGCAAGGTCGTTACCTGATCGTCCATCAATGACCTTAGTGGGCTTATAACCACTGTCAGTGCACCGGTGTTGTTGGCGTTTATAAGTGCTGGAAGCTGAAATGTGAGTGACTTACCGCCTGAAGTAGGGAGCACTCCGATGAGGCTTTTCCCGCTCATTAAAGACTCAGTGATAATTCTCTGACCATCATTACGCCATTTTGCCTCACCTTCGAATCTGAAGAGTTTATCTATCTGCTTGAGAAGAGCGAATCTCTCTTTACAGTATTCACACTGACCGCAATCTGTCCCCCGCAACTTAGTTAGCAGGTCAAGTACTTCCGGATGCTGATACCGAACCCATGGGCGTGGCGGTTTCGGGCTTTTGTCGGGATCTGTGGGTATCAGCGATAGAAGGTAAGCTAGACTTCGTGCCCGACTCTCACCTACAGTTTGTTCTTTCAACTTCTCAAATGCTGTTGTACAAAGCAGTCTGTCCAATGCGTTGTAAAATGCAGTGAGAGGATCAGTCCCACTGCCATCACCTAGAAGTCGTCGATAGCCAGCTCCGAATGATCCGTCAAAACCCAATAGGATCCTATACGCATCTAGAAGGTCTTGATCCCTGATTCCCTGAAACACGCTGTAGATGCTCTCAAGAAGCAGCATCGTTCCCCGACAATCAAGTGCTGGATGGTTCTTTCTCTTCTTCCCAATCAACGGGTCATTCTTGGGATCCAGCCATGCTTTCTCTTGATAATCCTTATCAAGCGCGAAAGATCGTACTGAAGGATAAGCTATGGGGAACAATTCCAGAGTATCAATGCAGTACTTGGGTGAAACGAAATCCAGATCATTCCTGGCAAGCCAGGGAAGATCGTGGCGTCGGAGATTGTGCCCAATCAGAACCGCATCCTGTTTAATTATTCTTTCCAGAAGCTCGAAAAGCTTTTTCCATTCATGACTTTGAAACGTGTGGCTTACCGGTTCGTGTCCTTCAAGCTTATATAGAATTCCAGCGGACAGAAGTTCATCCGACTCTGGGTTAATCTCCAAATCAACACAGACCCAGGGGACTATTTGAGAGAGGCTTTTATATAAATCCGCACTAACCATAACTTTCGCTTACGCTTTAAGTCACTTACTGTGTGTAATACTCAGTAAAGGTTTTATAATCCTTCGCCAGCGCAAATTGCGCATCAGTTTCAATTGCTTTGAAATGTTCGCGACCACAATCAATTTTCGCTTGCTCTGTAGCCCGGATTGCATCTGAATACAAGCTCCCCTTTGTCTCAACAACAAAATAGAGTCGCTCCTGGCCATCTATCTCAACCAAAACAGCCCAGTCCGGATTGTAGGTGCCCAAAGGTGTATCAATCTTGAACCAGTCGGGCAACTTTGCATAGACCTTAATTTCTTCATTCAATTCTAACTGACGGGCAAAATCCATCTCATTGTCTGAGTCATAAACCACATGGTCAAAAACTGACTTTTTCGCCTCCAGCATGTTTTTACTGAGATAACCGTAAAGCTCCTCCGACTCAAACAGCTCCTGCGCGAAGAATTGCTGGTCTCCTATCTTCTCGTACTTGATACCAGCAACGATAAAAAGACGCATCTGGTTTTTGATAATTGCAGACACCTTCTCGATATACTTCTGTGGATTGTTCTTGAAGTCCTGCAGACGTTCACTACGTTTAATGATTTCAACGATGGATCTTCGCGTCAGATTTGTATCGTTCTGAAGCATACTCACCAGGTCTGGGATTTCATAATCAGTAGCATCATAAACATGCGTGCTCTGAGTGGGATCAGCCATCTGCACACCACCACGATCAATCGTCGCAAGGCTCTTCCTGAAGACAAACCTGGCTTTCCCGACTACGAGCTTTGTGTTGATTTCAGCGGCGCATGTGTTTATCAGCTTTTCGCAATCGAAATCGACACGGAAGGTTGTTTTGTACTTTACCCTATCCCAAAGCTGTTTAAACTCATCGCTAAGATAGACTGCTTTATTGAGAGCAACCCGTTTACGATCGTCTGCATTTTTAATATTGAGTTTGCCAGCAACCTTACGAAGCATATTCGTTATCTGTTCCGATTGTTTGCTAACTTCGTCTGGCAGGTTGACCTTGCCTGTCTTCAGGTCAATCCTTAACTCATCTTGAACATTGCCACGACGATCAATATAACCTCTAAACAGCAGATGGTCCCAAATCTTCTGAGATGTATCAACTCCGAAGTACTCAACTTTAAGCTCATCAGCTCGAACAGGAATACTTGCAAAAAGATGTGGTTCAATAACCCCAAACCTGATACCCTCCTCCACTTCTATTTCTCTTTGTAATTGCCTGGCGAAATCCTCGTATGATTCGTTAGCCATGACGGTCAGTCTATTCACTTCGAATCCATGAACACGTTCTCCGTCCTGATTAACCGCAATTCGAAGCCCGCGACCAATCTCCTGGCGCTTCTTCATCACTGACGCCGTCTCGTTGAGTGTGCATATCTGAAAGACGTTTGGATTATCCCAGCCTTCTTTAAGCGCGGAATGGGAGAAGATAAACTTGAGCTTGGAATCGAAGCTTAGCAGCTTTTCCTTATCCCGCATGATGAGTTGATATGCGCTCTCATCTGCTACTGCGGTGCCTTCTCCACGCGATTCCTTGAGAATCTCGCTACCGCTCGTGTCTCTTCTCTTGTCAACTGCGAAGTACCCGTTATGAACACCGTCAGCTGCGGTTGTCAGATCAGCTCCTTCAAACAATATGCTGTATTTCGGTTTGCGAATTGCCTGCGAATACTCCCTTTCGAACATTTGAGCGAATTTACCTTTTTGCGGATTTCCATCTTCATCATAGATGCGATAGTTAGCCACCCTGTCAATGAAGAAAAGGCTTAGGACCTTGATGCCCTTAGGCCGGAGTTGCATTTCCTTGTCCAGATGTTCCTCAATTGTCTTTCGAATCTGGAGACGCTTGTACTCGTCGGCATTAACCTCGCCGATTGCCTGGTTCAGGAACACAAAGTCCGGTTTGCTTGTAAAGCTGATATACTCCTTACCCGGCTCGCAGTAGATATCTTCGATAATATATCCGTCATAAACATCACGACCTCCCGAGAGTTCGAGAAGATCATCACCGCTTCTAACTGTCTTCTTCTCTCGCATTGCCTCACCACTCCTGCGGCGAACATCCATCTCAATCTGAGCGGTGATCGGACTTTTCCTGTTGTCTACCTTCAAAAGTTTGATATATGCCTTGTTTTGACTGTCCTGGACCTCAATTCCAGCTACTTCGATCTGTTTGACTAGTTTCCTTTCATAAGCATCTACCGAATCCAGCCTGTACATCATGTTGTACTTGTCAACATGAGTGGCTGAATAGCGCAGTTTACATAGAGGATTCAGCGATCCTATGGCTTCCTTACTCTTTGGTGTAGTGTCCACACTTTGTGGTTCGTCAATTATAACTATCGGATTTGTCGCCTGGATGAATTCGATTGGACGACTGCCAGTCATTCGGTCGTGTGGGCGATGGATGATGTTTGCCTTGTCTTCTTTCTCCGGATCAGTGAAACTCCTACGGAACGCATCGATATTGATAACCATGATCTGGATGTAGTCACTGGTTGCGAAATTCCTGACCTGACCAAGCTTCTGAGAATCGTAGATGAAGTAGTCATACTGGATATTCTCGTAAAGCCCCTTGAAATGCTCCTCGGTCATCTGGAGAGACTTATTGACTCCTTCTTTAATGGCGATCGATGGAACAACTATGATGAACTTCGTGAAACCGTATTCTCTGTTTAGTTCGAAAATGGTGCGAAGGTAGATGTACGTCTTGCCGGTCCCTGTCTCCATCTCAACACTAAAATCCATTGTGCCAAGAGTCTCTGATGGTGCCAGTCCATTGCGCAACTGAATTGTCTGAACGTTTTTCAGGATATCTTCATCCAGTAAGCGAAGTCGGTTTCCGATACCCAGATCGTTTTCCGCATAACCCCATAACGCCTGTGGATCATCCTTCAGTGGAGCGACGGTGAAGTTGGTCTTGCAGATTTCCTGACCATCGAAGATATGGACTATTGAGTCAATCGCCTCACGCTGAAAGGCCAGGTCGGGATCGAATTGAATCTTCATGAATTATCCCCTTCGTCTTTGATGGCATTGTAGATTTTCAGCTTCAATTCTTCGTTCTCTTCCTCCCCAGCAAGAAGAGCAGTTATAAATTCGCGCAATAGGTCTTTATCTATATTTTTTGCTGCAACATGATAGATGATGTTTTCCATTTTCGTGAAAAAGCTTTCCATGGCGTAAAGATATCCGTTCAGCAACAAGAATTGAGCTCCCAGAACAATGGCTATTCGCTTATTCCCGTCCTCGAAGCAATGGAACATACATGCACAGAAAATCAGGTGAGTCAATTTCTCTTCAAACGTAGGGTAATAATCATCGTTCTGAATATGCTCAAGAACGCTATCCAGCCTGCCAAGGTCAAGATGCCCCATCGATCCCCCACCGCTGATCTCTACTGTTTTTGCGTGGGCTTCAACTGCCTGTTCAATTGTTGGATATATGATAGGCATTAGTCGCGTTCCTTTAGCCGTTTCATAACATCCTTGGCTTCTTCAATCCGTTCGACAAGCTCTTTGCTCTTCTCGCCCAGGAACCGTTCAAACTCTTCTGCCTGAAGCGGCTTGATATATTCCTTAAGCTGCGTGTGAAGCGCATCTCGAAATGCTAGGTCTCTGCTAGCCATTTTGCTTCGAGCTTTCTCAACCAGTGGAGCCGATATGGGTTGTTGTTCAAACTCCTTAAATAATGCATCTACTTGCCATGAGGTGAGCTTCTTATGCGCTCTGTTAAAGGCGGCTTCCAGGACCTTTGCAAATCCATATTCATAAGCCGATACGAGATCTAAGATTTCAGCATAGAATGTGTCCCGCACCTTGTCCTTCTCATGCAAGCGCAGGATTTTGCGATACTCATCCGCATTCTCGCGAAAGATGCTCACATAAATTTTGTTCGTATAGAGCGCATACTTGAAATTCCCCATATCCACGTAATCGCGCAAGGCATCAGTGAATTCCTTGCGATAATTCTCCTCATGAAACGCAGATAGAAGGAAATCTTCATCTCGCTGGTTGATATACTTGGTTCCGCCACCAGTCCTTTGGTTGATCGTATCAATGACTATGTCCAGAATAGCCTGCCTTAAAAGGCGAGCCCTGTCGCTCTCTGTCAGAAGCATGGAAATATTAAGAAATGACCTGAAATCGAAGATTCCTAACTGCGTTGTTTTGCTACCGACATCTATGTCGGTACCAACCTGTTCTTCGAGAGCTGCCTTGAATTCATTCAAAGACTTACCCCGCAGCACTCTGTAGCCATTTTCCTTTAGCTCTTTCTCATATTTCACTAAATAACGCTCGATAGTCCTCACATCTATCTCGAAAAATGAAGCTATCTGTTCCTTGATCAGGACCGATTTACCCTCGAACTTAATGCTCTTTATAAGGGTTGCTTTCTCAATTTCAACCAGTGCATAAGGATTATTGAGTATGTTTTGCCTGTCAATGGAAGACGCCGTAAGGTCCTTTTTATCTGATTTGTCTTTGTCCATGCTGTTTTATCTCCTCACAGACTCCTCACGTCTTCGATACCCGCGTGCCGCAGGATTTGGACAGTGTTTGTTTTCACCACATCGTCTTTGAAGCCCGAGTCCTTGAAAACCACCCGCATCACTTCTGGTTTGAGTTCATCTCTGAGCTTGGCGATACCTTCGACAGTGTCCAGCGTGATTTTATCATCGAGGCATACGATCAATGCTCCAGCTCCTATGATATAGACTGTTTTACCGGCTATCTTGCGTTCCTGGATTGGGACGGCCAGATCAAGTCCGTACTTCAGCAATAACTCATAGAGTACATCCTCTTTTTTACGTTCGAGCTTGATGTTCTCGACTGAGGTGAACAGAATATGTTCGAGGTTATCGAAGTCGGCATCCCAGGGAATGATATTGCTGCTGTCCAGCTTGAAGACTTTGAAGCCCAGGTCCAATTCTGGCATATCCTCATTGGTCGACAGTAGCTTTCCTTTCTCCTCATTTGCTTTCTGCTCTTGTTCTGCTTCAATCTTCTTAATGACTCGGCGGATGCGTTCCTTGCCAATATCTGTAATTGTCGTAAAGCCTTCCTGAAACGCATCTGAAGTTTCATCACATTGTTCAGGAAGTTGTATCATTATAAACTTACATTGATATTCTTCTGATATGTTAAGCCGTAATGCAGCATGAGCAGTTGAGCATGACCCAGCAAAGAAGTCCAGTACAATTGCATCCTTTTGATCATTTAGACCAATTTGTAGGAGTCTCAAAATAAGGTCTGAGGGTTTGGGAAAAGGAAATACTTGAGCATTACCAAATAAGTCGATAATCTCATTTGTTCCATGTTGTGTGTAAATGTCGTCAATCAGCGAGAAAGATTTTCCCTTCCGGATTATGCCATTTTCATCTTTTAAATACTGTTTCGTATGAACAGTCCATTGACCATCTCTATCTTTGATAAAAGCGAGTTCGTCTTTTGCGGTAGCTTCAATAACGCGTTCTGTGCTCCATAACCACTGTCGCTTAGGTAGTATTTCCTTACCATCTGGACCAATAATTGGAAAAACAAGATTTCTTCGTTCACCCATACTCTTGGTTGCTTCTAAAGGGTGAGTTCGATAAGGACCTCGGATTGGGTAATTATTATCTCGCTGTGTGTAATATCTTTCTATTGATGCATCGTCTAGAGGGATATAAATCTCGTCAAGGTCACCTTCGCTTTTCGCATACATCAATATATATTCTTGAACCGTAACGAGATACTTTTCCTTAGCTCCCCCTCCATAACGCTTTTTCCATATAATGCAATCGATGAAATTCTCTTCACCAAAAACCTCATCACAGAGCTTTCGTAGATTCGCCACTTCTGTATCATCAATAGATATAAATATAACCCCGTCATCTCGCAGCAAATTCCTTGCCAGCTTTAACCTTGGGTACATCATATTAAGCCAATCGGTATGATATCGCCCAGATGTTTCGGCGTTGGAGGATAACTTTCGACCCTCTTCATCCGTCTGGCCAGTAAGTTCAAGGTAGTTCTTGATGTTGTCCCTGAAGTTGTCGGGATAGATGAAGTCCTTGCCTGTGTTATACGGTGGGTCGATATAGATCATCTTCACCTTTTTATGATAGGACTTCTGCATAAGCTTGAGGACTTCAAGGTTATCGCCCTCGATGAAAAGGTTCTGCGTAGTATCCCAGTTGACGGATTCTTCCGGGCAAGGTCGGAGTGTGCCTGTGGAGGGAGTCTGAGCGATACGTCGGGCAAGACTCTTGCCGTTCCATGTGAAGCTGTAGCGCTCCTGGCGGTCGTCGATATAGTCGCCAAGCACTTCTCGAAGCGTATCGAAGTCTATTTTCCCTTCAGTGAATACGTCGGGAAACAGTTCTTTCAGATTCTCGATATTGGTATCGACAATGTCCACAGTCGCTCCGTCGGTCTTTGGGTCAAGTTTTTCCATTATTCCTGCTCCTTCAATATCTTGCGAAGTGCTTCGCCCTTTGGGGTTAGCCTATACTTCTGATTGGGACTTTTAGGCTTCTCTGGGATCGTCATCTCAACAAAACCAGCTTCCAAAGCTGGGTTAAGATAAGCCATTCTGAAATAGTCCTCATGCTTTAAATCCAGGATATCTTGTATTTCAGTACGTTTCATTGGGTGGTTTAGAACACTTATAAGCTTTTCAACTTCCCCGGTAGCTTCCCCGGTAGCTTACCCGGTAGCTTCCCCGGTAAGGCCACCGGAAGCTACTTTAGGGACATTAGGATGGATAGGTAGAACGCTCAGAAAAGAACTACGGTTTTCATCGGTTTGAAAAAATGGCATGGGAGAGCCATTGGCTTCCATAGCACGCCGCATTTTGGGAATGCCGGTACCCCGACCTTCCGTTAGGTTTAACTCCTTGAGGAAATCACCAATTCGCCGATTCAGGTAGCGTCGAGAAACAATATGACCCTTTATTAAATCAGCTTGAGTCAGAGGTGGTTGAGGTCCTGGAAAGGACAAAATCTCGATTCGATCATGCCGGATGTTAACCTCGATGGGTTCTCGCTCCTCATAACTACGATGGTAAACAGCGTTTGCGAGTGCCTCTTTGATTGCAGCGAATGGATAATTGAAGAAGCGGTTGGCCTCTGCTTTTCCTGAGACCTTATACACATGTTCGGTAATGTGCTGATTGATGTAATCGAGGGCGTCCCTCAATTGCTGGTGGAGGGGACTATCAAAGGTCTTTTCGGTAAAATTGTCTCCGATCTCGTCATGATATACAACAACTTCGATTCTCGCGTAAGGAAAGAAGCCCTGAGGATTGTTCCCAAAGAATAGAATGCCCACATTGAGAGGCTTCACAAATTCGTCAGGTCCCCTGGCGATCTGCATCTGTAGAACTAAATCCTTGAAAGGGATTTGTCCTGAAGTTTCAAACAGATCGCTTTTAGTTTCATGCAAAAAATTCCGGATAGCCCCAAGATTCAAGTCATCAATCTCAGCATTCTGACAGATGCGATCATCGAAAGGGATTTTGGCTGCGAGTTGTAGGAGCTGAGTCTCTTCCTCACGATTGGCTTTTTTTGTGCTGGAGAAGCGACGAACGTAATAAGCATGATTATGATTATTATTGCTCAATGATTCAGGTGCCTTGTAGGGACGATTCTCTCCGCCAGGGCACCAGAGCACGAGAATATGTCTACCGCTCACAACTTCGGGAACCACGATTGGAAAGTATGTTGGTTGAAGTTTGTGACAGAGATTGAGTAGTTCCCTTTGGATGCGATCAATCGATTCAACAGGCAAACCAGAGGGAGGGAGAACAGATCTACCGTTCTCCTCCTTTACACCAATAATAATGTAACCACCACCCCAGTTATTGATATCGTTGGCGAATGCACAGATGGAGTGAATTGTAGGTTGAGAATCCCATCCTTCTTTGAACTCTAAGCGCTCCCATTCGACAACTTGACCACGGAGCAATTCAGCAATATTAACAGGCAGTGGCATAATCAAAAGCTCCTTACAATTTCCTGACCAACAAATCCAGTCGGTCCTTCAGGCGTTTAACCTGCAAATTCAGATCGACTTTTCGGTTAAATTGCGTTTCAGCCTTAATGGAAGTGATACGCTCAGCTATCTGAGTCTCTATCTCATGGCATTCAGCCAAACGATTGCGCCTGGTCAGTTGCCTTCCAGCAGCAGCTTCCAGACGGTATACTCCTGTCAGACGTGCACAATCAAGGGCTATTACACGGTCGACAAAAGCCGAGTAGAAGGCGTAGAAGTGCGTGTGAGGAAGATCGGCAATTTTAAGGCTCTCGATAAAGGATGTCTGTGAAGGTGATTGTATGGAATTCTCTATCCATTCGGTCACCAGGATTTCCTCTGCGACAAACGCGCCTTTTTCTGCCTGACTGAATCGCTTCTGAGCAAGACTGAGAGCTATTGATTGCTCGAATACATACACCAGCACGATTGGATATGGAATTGAACGGTGAACGATCTCAGCAATCCGGTGTGTTCGGTTAAGAGTTTTCAGATCAACTTGAAGCAAAGCAACCTCAAGGTATTCGCGCTGGTCATCGACGTAAGGTTGAATCGGTATCGTGCCCGGTTTAAACGTGTACTGCCATGTTATGAAATCGATATCCTCACTGAATGCCTTTTTATCAGTCACACCAAGTTTCGCGTTCTCATGGAAGAGCTTTTTGAAAACCCTTTTGCCCAGGTGGCATGAATTTGGGATTGCCATGCTTTTATAGAGAACGTCAATCATTTGCTATCCCTGTCATCTCCAACGATAATCAGATAAGAAACCACCTCAAAATCGTCTATTCCCTGGAATGAATCCTTGCTGATTACTGTTCCACCAGGATGAAAGAGACTCTCGACACCTTTTTCCTCGGCTTTACCTGTAAGCGCAGCTACTGCCTTGGCAAGTAATGACTGATACTTGCTCATATCTGCACCATCGTTCGTTGCTTTGTTGAACATGACAACGGCTTCCTCATCAGGCTGAGAACGTCCCAAAGACAGTTTCTTAATCAAGTCGAGAATCTTTTTGGCATGAGTAAAATTAAGCAGTACTTCGCCAGCTTCTGAAACGTAGGCAAGATAATGAGGTTCCAGCGCATAAGTGCTATCAAGCTTCACCTTCGCGTTCTCATTGCGCAGGCAGAAGATAACCCCGGGCACCAAACCCTCTTCCAAAATCAGATCATCGACGCTGGTTACAGCAAAGGCGCCAGGAGCCATCCGCTCAAGTTTACCGGAATGGGACTTCAAGTAATCAGTGAGATCCATTCTGAAGTCATTGAGTGTCATATCGGTTATGGAAAGGCCATTGCTTATATCTTCAAGGTCCAGCACTTCGTTCTGCAACTGTTCAAGCTGACGACGGCGATACTCAAGGTCATTCATTTTACCAGCGTCCGCG
>JAPKYR010000142.1 GCA_026394215.1 bacterium | reverse complement strand
ACGCCCCATCCGCGCTCATCGCACTTTACCTTGATTTCTTCCGGCACTCCCCTGCCCCCGCTTCCGAACTCGGCATCCTCATCGACATTCCAGACAACGATTCCATTTTTTAATGTAAGAAGCTCATGCGAAGCCAATTGCTCCGTTTCAATATCCGCAAGGTCTCCCTGCCTGATGAATTTTCCATCCTCAAGAAGTTCCACAGCTTTTTCAATCGCACCGAGCTCTCTCTTGAGCTCTTTTTTTCCGCGAATGAATTCTTTTTTAATTCTATGGTAACGTCCCTCGAGCACTGCAAGGTCCTGGATGATAAGGTCGCTAAAGCAGATTTCGAGATCGCGCGATCCGTTGACCGATCCGGAAGGGTGCATTACCGATGGACTCGTAAAAACCCTTATCACGAGCGCGAGAAGCTCAGTATCGCGGACCATGCCGAGCATCTCCGTTCCAAGGCTTTTACTGACCTCGGCAGGAAAACCCTCAGGATCGATGAAGGTAATTTCAGGATAGGAAGTTCTTTTGGAGCCGTCGAGTTTCGCGACAAGGTCCACTCTTGGCTCCGGAATTCTCGCAGATCCCAGCCGCCTTCGAGGTTTACCGCTGGGTGGTTCGATTGGCTGGCCTGTCATGGAGTAGAAGAGGCTTGATTTGCCGCTCTGTCCAAGTCCGATGATCCCAACGCGCATAAGAGTATCCTCCTGAAAAATCCAAATTCATATTCTATTTCATATTCTATTCATATTCTATTCATATAAAAATATTTGCAGTAAATTCTAAAATATTCCGAAAAAAAACACCTCGAAAAGAGGTGGTATATTCTTCATGAATATATCAAATTCATTACAGTTCCTCGTCCAGAAGTTCAGGGCTTGCTTCGTCGAGTAGATTTTCCTCATGCATCTCGTCGAGATGGCCGTTGCCCGGGCTTACCGGCATTTCAGTGCTCTCCGGCACCTCATCGAGCAGATGCCCGGTCTCGACAACGTCGCCGGCTTCTTCCTTGCGCAGTGTTGTGATGCGGATCGCCTCGTCCATAGTGGTCATGCCGCGAAGGACCTTGAGAAGCGCGGACTGTTCGAGAGTGACCATGCCTTCCGCGATAGCTTGCTTACGAAGCATGTCAGTGGATGAGTCGCGCAGGATAAGCTCACGAAGTTTCGGGCTTACGCGCATGGCTTCATAAATCCCGGTACGGCCTTTATAACCTGTTCCGCGGCAGATCGTGCATCCGCGACCTTTGAACATCCTTGCTTTTGAGAGGGCTTCATTGACGTTGATGTGCCGATTATTTGTCCCGAAGTGGCGAATGAAAGTGCCTCGAAATTCCTCGGACATCGGGAGAGGCTCTTTGCAGACGGAACATACGGTTCGCACAAGCCGCTGCGAGAGAACGCCGATTGTGGATGCGGCAACGAGGTAGCTCGGAGCGCCCATCTGAACCAATCTGACGACACTGGATGGAGCGTCGTTTGTATGAAGCGTTGTGAATACAAGGTGGCCGGTCAGAGACGCCTCGACCGCGGCATGAAGAGTTGGCTGGTCGCGAACCTCTCCAACGAGGATGATGTCGGGGTCCTGACGTAGGAAACTTCGTAGCGCGGAGACAAAGTCAAGTCCGGCTTTCACGTTGACCTCGACCTGGTTGATGCCTTCAAGGGTGTACTCGACCGGATCCTCGATCGTAATAATATTGACCTTGGAATTATTCAGCAAATTGAGGATTGAATAAAGCGTAGTCGATTTTCCTGAACCGGTTGGCCCGCTGACGATCATGATTCCCCACGGGCTTGTCGACATATCGCGTACGAATTTATCGTCATGTTCCTCAAGACCGAGCTTTTCAAGCCCGACCAGAGCGTTACCTTTATCGAGAATTCGGAGTACGAGTTTCTCGCCATAGACGGTCGGAAGACAACTAACGCGGAAGTCGAGGTCCTTGCCTGCAATTTTGGAACTCATACGACCGTCCTGCGGTTTTCGACGCTCCGCAATATCCATCTGTGAGAGAATCTTCAAACGTGAAAGGGTTGGATTTTTAATTTTAGACGGAATTGTCATGATCTTATGGAGAATTCCGTCGATACGGTACCTCACAACGACTTCGTTTTCGGTAGGCTCGACATGGATGTCCGATGCTCCGGATTCGACAGCCTCGGTGATGATCGTTGTAACCAGGCGCACGACAGGGCCGGCATTTACCGCGTCCATCCCTTCCGATTGAAGGCTCTGAGAGAGGTTGATGGTTTCATCGTCCTCGGAGTACTGATCCATCGCCGCCGTTATGTATTCATCCGTCGCGAATTTCTTGCCGACTTTCTGGAAGATAATTTCACGAATCTGATCTTCGTGGGCGATGTAGGGAATGATTTTCATCCCGGTGATCATGCGAAGGTTTTCGCGAAGCACGAAGTCGAGTGGGTCTCCCATCGCTACTTCAAGGTTATCATCTACAACCCTGATGGGAAGTACCATGAATTTATTCATGGTATCGGGAGGAATAAGGGCTTCAAGATCCTTGGTATACTCATAATCAGCCAGGTTTTTGAACTTGATGCCGGTCTGCTTTTCGTAAGCTATCGCGACATCGTCTTTTGTGCAAAAGCCCTGGCGCACAAGTATCTGGCCGATCTTGTCCTCGGGATTGGATTTCTGTAGTTCAAGTCCGCGATCCAGTTCCTCTTTGGTTACAGCACCTGCGCCAATAAGGATCTGACCGATCTTCTCCCGCTTTTGATCAACAGGAACCATCTAGATATGCAATACCCTCGCTTATATCAAAAATTCACACACAAACTATACCTGTTCCTACGGTCCAGGCAAGACTATCGTAGCCTACTTACAATGTAATGTCAATCTTTGCCTGATTGACAAATGGGCTATATAATCTGCCCTGAGACACCTTATAATTAGGATCAGATGTCTTCAATGAATAATTTACCATAATAAAAAGCTTTCATGTACAGTTTCATGAACCAAAATTCAAAAAAAATAAAATCCCTTAATGCCGGAAAGATAGAGACCCTCGACTGGCTGGCTTCGATCCTCTGCGGCATCGGTATATGGATTCTTTACGGCGGATTACAAACAATCCCTCCGATCTTAATATGGCCAAGCACCCTTGTTGTAATCTTCGGCGTGTTTCGCTTCATCTTTGAGGGATTCTCCATTCTTACAGGTAAAAAAAATCCAGTAACCGCTTTACTGATTCCCCTCACCCTGGCTGCCGGAACTGCTGCTTTACTGATCCTTTCCGAGCATTTTATCAGGTATCTCAATTTTCCATATCCCCTCGATGACGGAGAGGGATTCTGCCTTAATCAGGCGATTCGCCTTGCTGAAGGACAACCTCTATACCCCACGATCGGACCTGCCCCGTACATAGTCACAAACTACCCGCCCGTGTTCGCCGGGATTTTATCGATTTTCACCGACCCTGATAACGTTTCCTTTTTCGCCGGACGATTTATCTCCGTAATCTCCACAATCCTGATCGCATTGGCGTCGGGTTCGACTGTCGGCAGGATTACAGGTAACAGGAATGCCGGATGGGTAACAGGATTCCTTGTACTGTCCAGCCCCGTAATTTATTTCTGGGGCGCGCTTCTAAGGGTCGATATTCTATCGGCAATGTTCGAAATAGCGGCGATATGGGTCGCGATATCGGCTCGTGGGAAAACGATATTCTGGACTGTACCTCTCCTGGTGTTAGCGATTTTTACGCGTCAATCGTCTGTAGAGGCGATATTCGCAATCGGCGCCGGACTGCTTTTATTTCGCGACGATGACCCGATAGCAACCGGATCTAAAGTTAAATCCGGATTAATTATAATTTTCGGCTGGATAATATGCATCGCACTCGCGCTGATTTTTCTGCAGGCATGGAGCGGCGGAGAATTCTGGCGCCATACGGTCATATACACAAAAACCCAGTTTTACCCCGAGCGGATACTCACCGCCCTGCAGTGGATAATCCCGTCGCACGCTTTGATCCTTATTCTCGCCTTATTCGGGCTGCGGTACGCCCTGTCAGACAACAGAAAGCGGATTATCGGGCTGTATTTTATCGCGAGTCTTGCGACGGCTATGTTGTCGGGCAAGGTGGGATCGGATTTGAATTATTTTATTAATCTAATTATCGCATCGGCATGTCTTGCCGGGGTTACAGCATCGAATCTCCTTCAGGCATTGGAAGTTGACTTGAAAAAACATGGCTGGATCGCGGCAATCCTGCTTCTTGTGCCCGCCGCCATTATTCAATCCGGGACAATGGAAGGTAATCGGGCTTATTCATTTACGCCGATAAAAGATGATTATATCGCCGGGCAACAGATAGTCGACAAGCTCTCATCGGTCAATGGCCCGATTTTATCTGAAGATGAAGGATTCTGCCTTCTTTCCGGACATGAAGTCCTGTTTAACCCGTTTATTATGAGCGAGATGGCGCGTGAAGGTTTCTGGGACGAGACGCCGTTTGTAGATTCAATTCGTAACGGGGAATTCGACTTGATCATGCTTCGTTTCGATGTCAACGACCCCCATAATGACGACCAGCCGGGAACCGGGGGGCATGCCGGTTGGGACAGATTCACGAATCGGATGGAAGCCGCGATTATGGAAAACTACGATATCGACAGGTCATTCAGCCAGATCCCGGACGCGTATGTCCCGGTGTTTATGCGCCGATACTGGTACGTTTATCGTCCGAAATCCGATGCGAATATGGAAATTCAGGAAGAGCCCGGCCTTCAGGATCTTTTCGGCGAAGGCGCGAACTGACAACCTGTTTATATTATAAAGTAAGGCTTTACAAGTGTGCTAAGTCGGGATAGAATCTCTAAATTGATCGGGTCGGAGGATCCTTTATGGGACTCTATACAAAAGATATTTTCCTTGCGATTATTTTTCTGGTCTATCCGTTTATTCTTCTTCTGGGATCGAAAAGCCTTGAGAAATCCGGATTCAGTAAGGACATGACCAGGAAATTCGTGCATGTTTTCATGGGGCTGGTAATTATCGCGATACCGTTGTTCGATTATCTGTGGATAGCCCTGATCCCGCCGGTTCTGTTCACGATAATTAACTGGATAGATTACAAATTCGGTTTATTATCGCAGATTCAGGGAGAAGACAAAGGGAATGTCGGGACTGTTCTGTATCCGATCAGTTTTATTATTCTGATATGGGTATTTTACGGCACTCATTTCTGGGGGCTTGCGGTGCTTGGGATACTCACGATGGCGCTTGGTGACGCAGGCGCGAGCTTGATCGGCAGGGCGTTTGGCTCGAAGAATACTTATCTTGTGCATGGGGAACCGAGAAGTTATGCCGGAAGTATCGCGATGTTCGTAATCACATTTTTTGTCGCGCTGATCATCTTCCGGAGTTTCGGCGGACCGATGGGTCTTCCGATGAAACTTTTCACGCTCGTGTCGGTAAGTTTTATTATCGCCGGAATTGCTACATTTATCGAGGCGTTGAGTATTTGGGGCACTGATAACATTACTGTGCCGGTGCTGACATCGATGGCAGCCTGGGTACTGATAGTTAAGATCGCTCCAATAGTTCTTGGAAATTCCGCGATTGTGAATCAGCCTTTGTACCAGTAGGCTAATCCGAATTTTTTATGCTGGAACGATTTGCCGGTTTAATTTGTATAAAAATATTGAAGGAGCACACAATGACGATAGAAGAAAAAATCAAAGAAATGGGGATCGATTTGCCGACTCCGCCGCAACCGGTGGGTTCGTATATTCCTGTTGTGCAGACAGGAAATCTGTGCTTTGTCTCCGGGCAGTTGCCGATAAAGGATGGAAGGCTTACCGCGGTAGGCAGCGTGCCGAATACCTGTTCAATCGAGGATGCCCGTGAGGGTGCGAAACTTTGCGTAATAAATATCCTTGCTCAACTCAAGGCTCACCTTGGATCACTTGACAGAATCAAGAGGTTTGTCAGGTTGAACGGCTTTGTGCAGTCGGATATCGGCTTCATCAAACAGCCTGATGTTCTGAACGGCGCAAGCGATTTCATCGTGGAGATTCTGGGCGATAAAGGAAGACATACCAGAACCGCTATCGGGGCTTCTGAATTGCCAATAAACGCCACCGTGGAACTGGACGCCATTGTGGAAGTGGAATGATCGGGATAGTACCGTCAAAATAGTATTAATAATCCATAAACAATAAACCCCTCCGGCATTCGGAGGGGTATTTTTAGTTCGTAAATAAAATGAAATCGAGCGCTACAGAAGCTGATTAAGGACTGGGTCGAAAGCTGTCGGGCCGGAAATACTTCCGATTCCGACGAAGCGGCAAACACCATCGCGGTCGAAAATATAATGCTGCGGAATAGACCCTTGATTGGCCGGGGCCTGCCAACCTCTAATTTTCGGCCAGTAAACGGGTGGATAATCATACACCCAGTGAGTGACGGTGTTAACATTATATTGTGGGTTATTGGCTAGGAAAGTGGCCAGAGCCGAGGCAGAATTGTCAATTGAGATTTCGATTTGCGCGAAATCCTCATTTTTCCAGTTCTGGTAAATCTGCATCAGGTGAGGAAGTTCACCTATGCATGGTCCGCACCAGCTTGCCCATACATTGATGTAAACCACATTGCCATCGGGATTGACCGAGTTCGGGAAAATATAATCCGTGATCTGGAATACTTCGTCGTCGAAATAATCGGTCAGGACTCCCGGGGGAAGCTCAGAACCATTCGGAGCCAGCGGATTTCCGGTTGCTTTAGCATAGGATGTAACCCACTGATGGCAGGATCCCTGTACGGAGAAACCTGCGCCGTTAAGGTCGGTGATGGTAACCGTAATATCGGTTTCTGTAGCCGTGGTTGGCGGGGTCCAGATCGGCGTCGGGCTTGACGAGTTGTTGAAACTGCCAACGGGGCATGTCCACAGGAAAATATGTTTATCTCCAGCCGGAGCCGTGTCAATATAATCCACGCTCAGGCTCACAGGTTCACCGATAATATAACTTGTGGTTCGTGAACGGATCACCTCATTGATGACCGGTGCGACATTTGTGTCATCATATGTATCATCATAGATATTAATTACCAGCGGAGTATCGAGTATATCGGTTAGTCCAAGATTGTCAGTAACACGCAACTGAATTACATATTCGCCCGCTGAACCGAAATAATATGTCGCATCCGGGCCAGTTTGTTCATAAGAACCATCGGCGTTAAGGTCCCATTCATAAAGGGTAATCGATCCACCGATATCTTCAGCGCAGTCTGCGGAGAAATTATGATCTTCATTCCATAAGTACGGCCATGTATCGGAAACTTCCGCGCATGCCACCGGTGGGTGATTATTTACGGTCACGACTATCGGAGCATTGATAATATCCGTAGCGGCGCTTGCGTCGGTAACTCTGAGCGATACATTGAAAACACCGATTGTCATGAATATTTTCGTGGGATTAACCGCAGTTCCGCTGTCGAACGAATCGCCATAGACGCCATCGGCGTTGAAATCCCAATCGTAAGCGGTGATATTGTCGCAATCCGGGTCGACTGATGCGGAAGCATTAAAGGTAACTGATTCGGAATTAAGGATTGTGGTTGCCGTTGTAGCAACCGCGCTGGCTGTCGGACCGATATTTGCGACAGTTACTGTGATTGGTATATCGAGAAAATCTTCAGCTCCATCGTTGTCCACAACCCTTAACTGAACTTCGAATACGCCGCCCTGGTTGAAATCAACGGTTGGGCTTTTGATAGAGCCGCTCTGATAGGTATCCCCAAAAGTGCCATCGCCATTGAAATCCCATTGGAACGTATTGATCATTCCGTCAGGATCGTAACTATCCCATGCGTCGAATGACACTGAACTGCAACCGCCGATATTTGTATCGGTAGTTGCATGTGCAAGAGCGACTGGCGGTATATTCGGGGATGGAATAACATCGACTTGAATCTTGGTGTCGAGAGTATCGGTTCCACCGTCATCGTCGAATACCCTGAGGTCAACCATGAATGTCCCGATAGCGCTGAATGTATGAGTCGGGTTATCCATTGTGCCTGAGAAAGTATCGTTGTAATTTCCGTCGCCGTTGAAATCCCATCTCCATTCTATGACCGTGCCGTCAGCGTCACTCGAGCCTGTAGCATCGAATGTAACCGTCTCGCCTGCATAGATAGTCGTTGCGGTTGTTGCGACAGCGTCCGCAACAGGCGGGATAATCACGCCTTCATCGACAATAATCTGGATTTTTGTGTCGAGGACGTCAAACGCGCTTTCGTTATCGATCGCCATCATATCGACATTGTAAGTGCCGGGAGTATCGAAGGTTTTTGTCGGGGTTGACGCATCGCCCGTGTAAGTATCGTTATAATTCCCGTCGCCATTGAAATCCCATTTCCAGTTGTAAATACTTCCATCAGGATCGTATGAGGCGGTTCCATCGAAACTGACTGATCCGCCTTCAATGATATGGGTATTAGTGTTAGCTTCCGCTATAGCGACCGGATTCTGATTCGAGCCATTGTTCACTGTAATCTCGACTGGATCGGATATTACCGCCCCGGATGAGTTATCGGTGACTTTAACTTTAGCCTGGAAAACACCGGGAGTTTCGTATATATGTGAAGGAGTCGTGGGGTCGCCGGTGTAAGTATCGCTGAAGGATCCATCGCCATTGAAGTCCCACTCGTAATCGACAATCATGCCGTCCGGATCGTAACTGTCGCTTGCGTCAAACGATACTGCCTCCCCGCTGGGGATTGTTGTTTCAGTCGTAGCGACCATTACGGGCACAGGTGGCAAATTGTTAATTGGCTTTGTGTCTGAAACCTCTGTAAGGTGCCTTGTATAAGCCTTGAGAGGCTTAGTAACACCGGTCAGAGCTGAATCGTAATCGCCGGATACTCCTACCGAGACGAGAACATCCAGGCCGGCCGATGAGGGAAGTACCGGAAGGATTACGTCGAAATGATAAGTTGCCGATGTTGCGGTGGTCGATTCCGGCGTACTTGAAGTCTGGGTGAAAATTCCCGGGCAGTCGATTGTAACCGCGCCGAAATCTCCGGATCCCTGCCAGTCATGTATTGTGATATCGTAATTTACATTTCCCCCGAAGTCCCAGCTTTTGTACCAGAGTGTGTTGTTTGTTTCGGTAACATCAATCCACCATGGTTCCGCCTGATTTGCAGCGATCGGAAAATCGCCGGGTAAATTATCTGGTGGGCACGGGATTGGCAATCCCCAGCAGGCGTCCATCGCGTAGTTGAAGACAAACGACGATCCGATAGTGATCTCGCAGTATCTTGAGTTTGTGTTTCCTGCCTGAGTGAATGCCCTTGTTGCGGGATCGAGATCGGCGAGAGTCGCAGTTGGCGCAAAGCCATCCGCATATAATTTATAGCCGTTCAGAATAGATGAACTCGCAGGATCCACGTTCAAGCCCAGCTTGCCGGGAGTATATCCTCTGAAGCTGGGCATGATGAATTCTTTGGGATTCCAGTAGCGGGTAAGCCCATCGGCATTTTCAAGCCTGCATGTCCCCGGGCCTGCAATCACAATGTCCGTGTCGCTGAAACCTGAGACATTCCCAGGTGTGATGAAAACAAGTTTCGTGTCGAAAACCGAGTATTCATCCAGACCTTCTAACGGATGTTTGATGGCCAGTTTGAGTTTTAGAATTCCACTTTCAATAGCCAGAGGTCCGTCGATCGTGAGGCCGGTCGGGCTGGATTCGACGAATTTAACCATGTTCAAATGGAATTCCGAAGTTCGCATGGGGACTATCTCCATGGTATTGGAATCCGGATCAACGATGCATTGTCCGAAACCAAGGAGGGCATGTTCACCGCCCTGATATTCGGAGGCTGCTGAATCCTGGCCTGTTAAAGTCAGATTCGGGGAATCTGTATCGGGTGCGACCGGAGCGTTTGAACTTCCGGAACAACCGATAATCAGGGTCAGGATGAAGAGCGTAGCAATTAAAGTAAGAGATCGCTTCATCTGATATCTCCTTGCAGGATTATACGGGAATGCACGAAGGTAGACCTTCGAGCCGATTTTCATCAAACTGATCGTAATAATAATTAATCCCCGCTCGTAAGCACGTATATATAAAGATTATAACATTAAATTACCGGGTCATTGCAAGCTTCTTTTAAAAGATAGCAAATATTTTATTAAAACCGGTAAAAATCGCGAAACTCATCAGTATATATTGACAAAGGCATTAATCCCCGGTATATTTTTTAATAGCAACTAATTCGTTTATCAAGAGCGGCCAAGGGACTGGCCCTTTGACGCCCGGCAACCTGATATCGATAGATAAGCAAGGTGCCAAATCCAGCCGGATTGATTAAGAATAAAATTTGAAATCCGGAAAGATAAGCGAAGTAGGCACCAGCCCGCCAGTATCGTTGCGCGGGTATTATTGTGCCCTGAAGTGCTGCCAGGATATAAAAACAAACACGGAGGATTAAGTAAAAGTGAGTCCAAGAAATTTTTTCTTCTCATCGGAATCAGTTACGGCGGGTCATCCGGACAAGCTCTGCGATAACGTATCGGACGCTATACTCGACGCCTGTATGGCGGGAGATCCGAAAAGCCGCGTAGCGTGCGAATGCGCTACAAACACCGGGTTCATTCTTGTAATGGGCGAAATTACTACAAAGGCAAGATTCGATTATCGCGATGTTACCCGTGAGACAATCAAAAGCATTGGTTATGACCGGCCGGAATTCGGTTTCGACGGGAACACATGCGCTGTGCTGATATCGCTCGACCGGCAGTCGTCGGATATAGACGGCGGTGTGTCGACGGCGCTCGAAGTTCGCGATCAAAAAATCGACGATCCATATGAACGGCTCGGCGCGGGCGACCAGGGTCTGATGTTCGGCTACGCATGCACAGAAACGCCTGAATATATGCCACTTCCGATATCTCTTGCGCACGGCTTGACAAGGAAAATGGCCGAGGTTTTCAAAAACGGCACACTGCCATGGATGCGTCCGGACGGCAAAAGCCAGGTTTGTGTGGAATATATCGACGGCAAGCCGGGCCGCGTGCATTCGATCCTTGTCAGCACCCAGCATTCGCCCGATGTAACGAATACGCAGATTCGTAAAGACCTCATTGATACTGTAATCAAGCCCACAATTCCGAAACAATACTGGAGCGACGACATCGAGATTTTCACGAATCCGTCGGGACGTTTTGTAATCGGCGGTCCTGTGGGCGATTCCGGCGTTACCGGAAGAAAAATCATCGTGGACACTTACGGCGGCTATGCCCGTCACGGCGGCGGAGCATTCAGCGGTAAGGATTGCACAAAAGTCGACCGGTCGGCGGCATATGCGGCAAGATGGGCTGCGAAAAATATTGTAGCCGCGGGAATCGCGACAGATTGCGAAATCCAGCTCGCGTACGCGATCGGCAAGGCAGAGCCTCTCAGCATTTATGTCGATACATTCGGCACCGGAAATATTCCTGATACAAAAATTCTCGAGCTGATCAACCGGAACTTCGATTTCCGTCCCGCTGCGATAATCGACGCTCTGAACCTCAGAAGGCCGATCTACAGACAGACTGCAGCATACGGCCATTTCGGCAGACCCGACCTCGATCTTCCATGGGAGAAACTCAATAAAGTCGATATTCTCAAGGACGAGGCAGGAATCAAAGCCGAGGCTTGATAAACTTTAAAATTCAAGTTACATTTAGGACGGTCGCATGGAGACATGCGAACTATCCTTTTTTGGAGGCGCAACGTGAGTGCCACTAAATTTAACCAGCCGCTAAGGTTGCTGGTGCTTCTTATTTTGGGTCTGCTCCTCGTGATGCTTGCAGGCCTCGCAACCGGATGCCAACCGAAAGCCGATGATACGGACAACGGGGCAGCGGTCTCGAATACCGACAATAATGCCAGTGATGGCGCGGACTCGAACGCCGCAACATCGGACGATGAAGCCGGTAACGGGGAAAATGCCGATAACGCCAATGACAGCGACGGAGAAGATGCAACCAGTGATGCAGGCAGTACTGGCGTTGGTAGCAATGTAAAGCCTAATCATAGCGGTGGAGATTCCGGCGATGATTCCGGGGGAGATACCGGCGGAGGCGAAACCAGGCCACCTAAAGGCAGCGGATAAGTAATATATTGATTATATTTTTCAAGAGGAGTGTTCTGGGATGCTGAAAAAACATTTCAGTATTAATGCATGCCTGACGAAGGCTCGGCTTGCGATTCAGGATGGCCGGACGGACGAGGGGGTCGAGGAATTGAGACATGCGATATTTGAATCGGCGAAGCTTTCGCGCGCCGACGGCAGGACAAATGTGGAGGGTATTCTGAAATTCGCGCACGAGAACGACGTCTATGAAGAGGTCGAGATGCTGCTGGATGAGAATCTGAGAAGGACTTTTTTCGACGTGGATTGAAAGATAGGAGGTTTCGTATGTCTAGCATAATGGAAATTATTCTGCTTCGCCCAAGAAAATAAATATTGTGCAGATTTTATTTGGCTGAACCGTGGCATGCGACTCCGGCGCATGAAAAAATACTATATTACAATAACTGCAGACCCGTTGAACCGACCGTGACGAAGGTCTTCGAGGGCTTCATTAGTTTTTTCCAGGGGATATGGAGTTACTTCGGATCTCACAGGAATTTCCGGCGCGATTTTGAGAAAATCGACCCCATCCTGACGTGTCAGATTCGCGACCGATTTTATCGACCGCTCCCCCCAGATGATTTTATAGGGAAAAGAAGGGATGTCGGACATGTGAATTCCGGCGAGGACTACAATTCCGCCTTTTGCAACCGCTTTCAGTGCAGCAGGGACAAGGTCGCCGACCGGCGCGAAAATAATCGCGGCGTCGAGTGGTTCCGGGGGCATATCAAAAGAGCCGCCGACCCAGATTGCACCATCGTGGTCACGGTTTACGGGGCCATGACCGTCGCACAGATGGGCCGCGTGCTGTGCGAAATGATCGACGAGGGTTTGGCCCATGCGATCGTCAGCACCGGGGCCATCATGGCCCACGGCTTGTCCGAGGCGGTCGGCGGGGTCCACTACAAGCACGATCCGCGCATCCCGGACAAGCAGC
>JAPKYR010000075.1 GCA_026394215.1 bacterium | reverse complement strand
GATAATATTATGCGACCTGTCTTTTCTAAGAGCCAGAATCGGGATTTTCAGGTAATAATAATAGCATAAAATTCTCCAAAGTTGAGATGTCCAGCGGAGACATAAGGCAAATATCATCGAATTGCAATTTTCATCTGAATGAAAATAATGTAGAATCCGTGATGTGGGTATCTGGCTTATTATCATTTTCGTCATTCTTGCTCTTCTGTCGACCTGGATGACTGCGACTGCGTTCTTTGTGCTGTCGAACGGCAGACAGTCAGGGGAAGAGATGACCAACCTGTTCGAGCAGGTTTTCGGATCGGTGCGATCGGGCGACCTTCCGCGCGCAATCCTTGTTCTTGAGGGCGAGCCGGGTCCTATGGCGAAACTGCTTTCGTGTATGCTTACCGAAGCTACTAAATTTACCCCGAAATTACGGGTGGCTTACAAGGTCACGCTTGAAAGCATGCGGCGCAGAAATCAGGTGGCAATGAATCCCCTGAGGATTATCAGAGCCGCGGCGCCATTAGCCGGGATCCTCGGTTTCTTAGGGCCGCTGATTTCGGTGGGGTCGGGAAATCCCTCGACATGGCCTCACGCATTCTGGGTTTTTATCCTTGGAATCGTAATAGGCTTGATCGCAGCCACAGTTCTTGCTGTCACCGAACGTCAGAATGACCGGACAATCGATCTTGCGGAGGAACTTGGCCGGAAATTACTCACATACCTTCTTGGTCCCGACAGCCCGCTGGGATCTATCAGGGGTCAGGCATTCCCGAAGCCGGAATAACCCATATTTATTTTTTAAAACAACCCCCTGCTTTTATTTTCCCACTTTATTCTTCTGACTCGTTTATTTTAGATAACGTGTAGTAATAATAATCTTCATCGAGCGGCACAAGAAACGCAGCCGCCGATACTTCCACCGTAATTGTTGTCGGTTCTGTCAGTTCGAAGAAAGCCATAGTGAAATTGTAATCCATGTTATCTTCGTAAATTGGTGTTCCGCTCGAATCGAAGATATTCACAGTCATATCGCTGATTGCGGGACCTCCGTTACTTTCAAAAACATATTTTCCTTCATCAAGATCGTACTCGAAAGTCACTATTGATCCATCTGCATTAAGGCTTCCCACGTCGCTTTCGATAACGTTGTAAGTGCCTGAATCCGCCTTAAACTGAAGATCCCCGTCCATCTCGTCGGTAACATACTGCCTTCGCGATTCATCGTCGATGCCGCAGATCGGCAAGGTTGTTATAAAGGCATAAGCTTCATTTGCCCCGATTTCTTCTCCGAATGTAAGATTAAAACTGTACTCTACTGTTTCGGGATCCAGAAGCCCATATAAGCAATGAGCGACCCTGTAAGGATTCGAATCAGTGGCGAGCGTATCGCCATTTCCATTTAAAACATCTAGTCCGACTTCTTTTACGCGGGAGTCCACCATTGCAAAAGTTGACCAAATGCCAGGTCCCAGATCGCCCGTATTTGAATATTCCTGGCCATCAATAAGGAAAATTCCGCTCTGGGTTATGTCAGGGTTATCTTCTTCCCGATTTCTTAGAAATTCATCAAGCCTGAACTGCATTTCCTCGCGATAAACTTCATCCAGTGTGATGCTGTCCAGATTTCGGATAGGCGGCGGTTCGACAGCCTCGGTTACATCGCCTTCGAAATTTGAAAATCCTCCTTCGCCTTCAGCGGCCAGGAGAAAACAGACATAATCGGACGAATATCCCTCCTCATACGAGAAAGGGGTAATGACAAGCTGTACTGTTGTCGGTACGTCAAGCTTGATTTTCATTTTCGGGATTTTATCGCTGGAATCGTCCGTATCCAGTTTAATCCCCGACATATCCGCAATGTAAGCGTCGATATCCGTGACATGAAGACCCCCGGCGCCATAGAAATAATATGTCCCCGGCGCAAGTTCGAGAGTGTAGACAAGATCGTCGCTGGAAATTTCCCCGATCCATGTGTCGAGGATGGTGTAGCTGTTCGAGTTGATGACGTTTGTCCATTCGGCGATCTCGTTGAGGATGAAATCTTCCTCCTCCGCGCCAAAGACAGGTTGGCAGGAAAGAAGTATCAGGCCTGCCAGTACGATCAGAATAATTTTTTTCATAGTCGGCTCCCTGAGATATTTGAGAAAAATAGTAATAACCTCGAAAGGTATTGTATTTTGTTCAGAATACGATAGCAAGTTACTTCCCGGTCGCATTTATGCCGACTGGAAAGTCGGCGCACCCGGTGCTGTTCTATTCTACTAAACGCCCCTACCTCAAGCTTCCCGGTAATCCTAATGCCACTGATACTGTGCTGTCCGAAAAATCCCACCCCAGCGACACCTGGAATGAATCCAGAATATAAGTGAGATTATATTCGGCCCGGTTAAACTCATCATCTTCCAAATCCCACCTGAGATCGAATCCCGCTCCCCACCTTCTACCCAGACGGGTCTGCTGACGCAAACCGAGTTCTTCCATATACGTGGGGATATCGAACCGGAACGGAGTACTGCCCCAATCTGTAATATGACGGTAGGTGAGAGCCGCGCCCCACTTCGGCTGTGCGGAATATCTCAGACGGACCTGCCCTTCCAGAGTCGAATAATTCTGCCCCCCCTCGTAAAAGCGATCGAGGAAATTCAACGTTCCGGTCAGCGTGAAATTATTGTATTCAATTCCGTCGTACGCCAATTTCGTGCCAAATCCCCAGCGATCGAGGTCCGTTCCCTCGGTCATGTCTCTGAGATGTCCCCAGAATCCTGTCAGCTCATAGTTGAAACCGCTGTCGCCGATCGGGGATTCGACAGTTCCGAGCATGATTTCCGGTTCGGCGCGAGTCGGGACAGCATTACCCTCCTGATCCTCTTCTCTTCTGTAACCTGTGCGAATTTCACCCGTGAATCCATTGATTTCGCCGTATATTTAACCGTGTGCCGAAAACGGAGATCGACAGATTCTCAGCTTCCAGTTTTAAAATTCCCCGATTATCGGTACCGGGACGCGTGCCGATTGTAAAACTGACCGATCTCGACAAGACCGCAAAATCAGGATCGTCTATATTTCCAAGCGATAAAACAGGATGGTCGAGGGTAGCGGAATCGGGTCCAACCTCGGCGGTATCGGCAATGAAATTAACCTGGTATTCATCCGTCATGTCATAACCGAAATCGGACGGGGAGGCTATTATCGTACCTTTTACATCATTACATATTCCGGTATAGACACCTGCGTCCGCCTCGCTTGTCGGAAAATCTATCACCATATCCTGACATTCGAAATGAGCTTTTTCCATGTAACCCGTTACATCGACCTCCGGACCCGCTTCCAGCCTCGTTACCTGGTCCCCGTCGAAAAACGCCACGACATGACCTGTCGTCAAAATCACATCCTGAAATGTGGCGGTAACATTTCCGTCCCAGATCGCGCTTTCCTGAAGGACCTGCTCGCCATCGACATCCACATAATTCTGCTCGAAAACAAATGAGTCCCCCTCGACAATCAGTTTATCGCCGCCCGGAAGCAGCAGACTCGATTCCTGCGCGCGCGCGGGTATCTGCCATGACAGGAGATATATGACCGTCAGAAAGAAAGAAGCTATCAGCTTTATGTGATTATTAATCTCCAATTTCCGGGTGATTATACCATGATGTTTTGTCGGATTTTATGATATTGTTACCTCACCCCCGTTCCCCCTCTCCAC
>JAPKYR010000089.1 GCA_026394215.1 bacterium | reverse complement strand
GGCGGCCTTCCGCACGCTGCGAATTTCAGGTTGCCGGCGAGATGGGTCCGATCTCTTGGCGCGCCAAGTTTCACCGCGCGTTCGACATCCTCACCGCTTCGCATGAACAATCCGTCGAACGAGCTTAGAAGCCACTTGTATAATCCCCTCAAAAAAAACGGCTGCTTCGCTGCACGGTCCGATATCCTTCCGTTCGCCAGGGCCATAGGAATATTAAAATCGGCAAGCGCGCGGAAAAGGTTCGGCCATAGCTCCACTTCGACATCAAGGAAGCAGTTCGGGCGAAGTTTCGCGACCAGCTTCCGCATCGTGCCGGGAAGGTCGAGCGGGAAGAAAAAAAGCGCGTCGGGATCGAGATTCCGGATGATATAGTCCCGACCCGTGAAAGTCGTGGTCGAGAGTGCGATCAGCGAATCCGGCCTTCGTTCCTTGATTTCCCCCATCAGTGCACCTGCAACGGATGCTTCCCCTACACTGACCGCGTGTATCCATACTAGCGGACGGCCCGATCGATTTTTTTCGAGTTCGCCTAAAGTAGGGGAAAATACACCAAGCCGCTCCGGTACCGTGTCGCGGAACCCGCCGTACAAGGCGAGAAGGGGTTTGGACAAATGTAGAATTGGAACGAGCGCTGTGCTCAGTCCCGAATATATAATCAGAATCGGAGGTTCGGGATTATTTTGCGCCCTGTCATTCATACTCGATTATCTGAAACCGAATCCCCTTGCTTTCAAGGCTTTCTCAACCACATTAATGTCCGACGGAGCGTCCACGCCGAAAAATTCATTGGTGGTTTTCACGCATCGGATTTTTATCCCGTCCTCTATCGCGCGAAGTTGCTCAAGCCGTTCCATTTTTTCAAGGTAACTTGGCTCAAGGCCAACTACCCTTTCGAGAATATCCTTTCTATAAAGATATATACCAACATGGAGAAAATATTCCGGAACCGTACCCGGATCGCGCGCGTATGGGATCGATGATCTTGAAAAATAAAGCGCGTTTCCGAATTTATCGAGCACTACCTTCACGCGATTCGGGTCTTTTGCGTCTTCGGGATTGAGAGTCCGGACCATTGTCGCCATTTCGATTTTCCGACCCTCTGGGCCAATCGCGATCCCGGCAAGCGAGTCTACAAGCTCCCCCGTAACCATCGGCTCATCGCCCTGAAGGTTTATAATCCAGTCTGCATCGATTTTTTGCGCGACTTCCCATATGCGGTCGGTTCCGGACGGATGATCGTCGCGCGTAAGTTCGGCGTTGAATCCGGCTTTCCGTACGATATCCATGACCTCGCGGTCATCGGTCGCCACAATGACAATGTCGGCTAATTTCGACTTGCTCGCGCCTTCCGCGACCCACAAAATCAACGGTTTTCCGAGAATCGAGAAAATCACCTTGCCCGGAAAACGAGTCGATCCCTTTCGGGCGGGAATAATGATTGCAATTTTGTTCACGTCGGGAATTATACAGGACTCGATTCTATTACGCACACACCAGTGTCATCTTCTTCCAGAAGATGAGCTAATGTGTCGACAGCTTCCAGCCGTCAGGCACGTACCCCGGCATCGCGACCGCTATAAACTCCCAATCTTCCAACATCCTTACGAAGCGTTGCCGGGTTTCATAAATGAATAGATATCCCGATGTGCCGGTGACAAGTGTATGTCACCTACAGACTCGAGTACGAGTCTGTAGGCGGCACCCTGGATGGCAATTTCTAAAGAGTTATTCCCCCTGCGTACCCATCACTACCCACCCCGTATCCGGAATGAAATTGAGGAGAATCTTGTACGATCCCCACTCGACCACTACCGACTCCTCTCCCGACGTAAAAACCGGCCTTTCCGATGGTGGATCGTCCGCGCGCGACGGGACAAGGACATGAACCCAGTCGCTTTGAATCGAAGGATTTTCTGTCGAGCGGTAATAGCATGTGGAATTTCGCGACGGCATCGACGTGTCCTGTAATTCAGCTTTATCGGTAGACGGGACTGAGCAATACCCGAAATAATCGAGACGCACACCATGGTTTGTAAGTTCCGCGACTCCGGGTTCGATAATCGATACTTCTCCCGGTGTGTGGAAAAGAAATGAGTGGCTTTTTTCAGCGTTGAGCGAAACATGGTCCGCGATTATCAATGCGCCGGATTCATATCCTGCGATAATCCCGGGCTTGATGTAAATATATGTCCTCAGGAATTTTTGAAGGGGTTCGGTTGGATAAAGCCCGGAATTGTCGGTCGTGTACTGAATTATCTGCACATCTTCCCAAACATATGTAATTCTGCCCTTACCGGAAAAATAAACCGGATTGTCGGGAAATAATTTCAGGTCGAGATAGCAACCGTCGCCGAAAATCAGCGTATTGTGTCCAAGCCCCGCCTCGAAAAGGCAGTTGATGTACGGGTCCTGCCGTATGATATCGGGACCACCTCGTCCGGGATCGGACAGAAGTATTTCCGAGTACGCAGCGAGAATCATCGAGCCCTGATCGAGGTGATTGTGATCGTATCCCGAGACGCCGGATTTGAACGCGAGGTAGAAATCGTCTTCCGGATTTCTATCCTCCGATTCCGTGCCGGCCCTTATAAATCCCCATTCCAAACCGGGGAAGTGATCTGTCAATATGTTTGCGTTGAAATCGGGGATAATCGAA
>JAPKYR010000295.1 GCA_026394215.1 bacterium | reverse complement strand
AATTTTCGCCGGGCTTCTCATACGCCTTTTTCTCGCGCGCTATGAAACCGAGGTCGGCGTCGACAGCGTCCACTACATCCTCATGGGCAACAATATCGCGAGCGGCGTCGGGATCGATACATGGAACACCACCGGCGGACGATGGATTCTGCCCCCGACATTCCCGCTCCTGGTCGCGTTTTTCAGATTGTTCGGAATCGGGCTTGAATGGTCAGGACATCTCGCAAGCGTTACAGCCGGGACCGCGCTTCTGATCCCGATATATTTTCTCACAAGACGGCTTTTCAGTGTGACGACAGCACGCGCGGCGCTCTGGATCGCGGTCTTCACCCCAATTCTTGTCGATTACTCCGTCGTGATCCTCACTGAAAATCTCTTCGCGGCATTTGTTCTTGCGATGCTGATCTTTACCCACCGCGCATATTCGTCCGATGGGAAATTAACCGACTCCTTCATTTCCGGGATTTTCGCGTCGCTTGCATTCCTCACGAAAACATTCGGGATTTTTCTTGTTCCGTTTCTGCTTCTAAGTTACCTGTTCTCACGAGGCGGGCATTCGAAATCCAGTCCTGTAAAACAGACAATTCTTGCGTTTATTGGATTCATGATACTGGCAGCCCCTTACTGGGTCGTCCTTCACAATCACACCGGGCAATGGATGATCGACGGGAAAGGGCTCGGTCAGGAAAATCGGATTTTTGCCGGGAACCTGACCGAGGAACATAACGATCCAAGGTATACGGGGGAGCTGACCGATGACGGAAGCGACTTTGCAATCAACGTTAATCCGTCCAGCCAGAATCCCAGCCAGACTGAGACCGGTAAATTCCTTTTCAATTTTTGCAGAAAATATACACAAAAACTTGTACGAATTTACCAGGATTTCCCGTTCACGCCAACGTACCCGAATAATGTCCTCCTCTTGTATCTCTTCCCGACAATTCTGCTCGGTCTCGGAATTTTTAACGGACCGGGACGTTGGAAAGAGCGAGATTCGGATAGATTTCTCCTTTTCTGGCTATGCCCGTTTGTTTTTTGCGTCCCGCTGATTTTCGTCGAAGTCAGGTATTTCATTCCGGTTATTCCGCTACTGATTCCATTCATGGCGCGGGGAGTCGAGGAAATCGCCGACTGGACCATGACCCGCTTTTCCGGCACATGGAAATTTCTCGCGAAAAATCAGCCTGGGCGGGTCGTCACAATATTTTTGATAATTTTCGCTCTCCTGGCAATTCCAAAACTCACGTATAAAATCACAAACTGGAGCGACCCGCTTGTTTCGTACAATCCGAGAAAAGTCGCGGCGCAATGGCTTCTCAACAATGGCTATCACCCGTCAAGGATCATGGAGTACGGGCATTCGGTGAGTTTTTATTCCGGGGCGCAGAGTATTTTGATACCGAAAGGCGACCTTGACGACGTGATCCGTATTGCGCGCAAATACGATGCCGACTTACTTTCCCTCGACGAGTTTTTTGTTCTGAGATCGCACCGTCGCCCGGAGATTGAGTTTCTTTTCAATACCGATCTTGAGCCGCCTCCGGAGCTTGAACGAATTTATGTGGACGATCAATTCAACGAGCTTCACCATGTGATATACCGAATCAGGTTGGAAGATGAAACCGAAAATCTGACGAATCTGCCATAAACCGTGCCTGAATTATTCTTATCAATCCCTCTCGCAATCCTTATTCTGCTGGCATGTCACGAGGCCGGACGAATTGTCCTGCTGAAATTCAATCCATGCGAAACGATTCTCGATCCGCTGAATCGGACGATTTTCAGATTCGCGGTTGGTTTTGTGAGTGTCGAATTTCTACTGACCATACTTGGTTCGGTACATCTTCTGTATCCGTGGTTGATGTGGGTGGTGCTTATCGGGTTGATTATTAGCCTGGTGATATTTGGAAGGAAAGAGCACTCGCTGACGCTCGTGCCTCTGAAAGCAGTTTGGAAAGAATGTATGGGAGTGCCGTTGAATGCGATTTTGATCTGGGTTGTTGTCGTTGCGCTCGCGATGGATTTTATTTTGACGATGGTCCCTACAACGGCATGGGACGCGCTTACCTACCATTACCCTCTCCCGATGGAATGGCTGAGAAATGGGGGGTTCAAATTCGATGAGGTCAACGCTTATTCCGAACTTCCGATGTCGTCGGAAATGTTGTTTTGTTTCGCTTTCGGATTAGGGGGTATCTCGGACAGTGGGCTCGGAATAGGGCATTTGTCCGCGAACCACCTCACATGGGCAGCGGGAGTCCTCTCGATCCTGACATTTATTTCTATAGGTCGAAATCTCGGAGCGGATAAAAATTCCGGGTTAGGCGGGAACCGGAATTGGAATTCGTTTACACCCGGACTGATCGCGGCGGTAGCATTCTTAAGCCTCCCGATTGTATATGTCGAAGAAATGGAAGGGGGGTATATCGAAAATTTCATCGTGTTTCTTTCGATAACGTCGCTGATTGCCCTCTTGAATTTCAGGGAAAATAAATCCGGGCAATTGATAATTATTATCGGAATCCTTTCCGGCGGACTTCTGGCATGCAAACATTCCAACATCCTTCTTTGCGTGATCCTTCTTCTGATACTCATCGTTTGGATCATTATGTCGAAGGACCGGAAAAACTGGAAATATCTTGTCGGGGCAATTCTTCTAGCGATAATAATCCCGTTCCCGTGGTACCTGAAAAGTTACCTTCATACTGGCGATCCAGCATGGCCGATGCTTACAAAGCTACTGCACCCTGAGGCGCAGGTCCCGGACATCATGTACTGGTCCAATCCCAACGTCGAGCGATCGATCTTTGGATTCATCACTTACATCCCACGGTTGACTTTTGACGTGTCGCTCGTGCAGCTCGATTTCAGACTGCTCACATGGTACTTCCTGCCGTTACTGCCGTTTGTAATTTATTGGTCAATCGCTTCGAAAAAAGCCCGACCGGTCGAATTAATAACGTGGTTCCTGATTCTGATGATCTACATTCTCGCGCCGGGCGAGCCGCGATACATGCTCGCGGTCTGGGGAATTTATATCGCGCTTGGATCGTGGGCGTTACTGAAATTGCTTGATCGGATTCCGTGGGCAACAAAATACCTCCTGCCGATTCTTCTCATTATCCCAATCGCATTTTCCATGTCGGATCGGACGAAAGAGATCAATAATCGGATTCCTACGATCATCGGGTTGGCCAGTATTGATCAATATTTCGAAAAATCGTACGACATCTGGCCGCTGATTAAGTATATCAATGAAGAAACCGATCCGGATGCGCGGATTGTCCTTGTGGATCCAAGGGTAATGTATGTGCAGAGGGATTATGTGGCCTGGTATCCGTTTCCGACTCCGATGACTAAGGATTGGGAGGGATCTGATAACCCGCCACCTTATTCGGAATGGCTGGAGAATGATCTGGATTATGTACTACTATCATACGGTCCGAATTATCGGGCATTGACGCTGGCAAAATTCGCTGGACATCCGCAATTGTTCAAGCCATATAACTCGATTACTATTCCGGAATTCTCTGCATGGCTTGGTGTACAGGCAAGTTATGCGGAACCTTCACTGTTATGGGATGATAATGGATATCTCGGATATAATGGAGAGATTATTGATCGGATTGAGGCTTTCGATGTCCAGTCAATTCTACAACTTAACAACATGTGCGAAGCTTTATATATAGAGCCAATATATATAGATGAAAACTCAGGCATTCTTTTCCATGTGATTAAGCCTGATGAGCGCGAGGATTACCCCGAATGATCCAGTGTGTCCTCACATTCCCCATCCTCATCCTCGGTCTCTACGGATTCGGCGAGTGGCTGAGGTCGCGATTGTCCGCCGATGAGCCTTTCTCTGCGGGACGCATCGGACGCTCGTTCGTGTTCGGAATTCTCGCACACGGCCTCATCATGACTCTTTTAGGATTCCTATGTATCCTCTATCCAATCGTCGCCGCGACCTTCACCGCCCTGCCCTTCATAATTTTCTGGAAAATCTGGCTCCGAGATATAAAGCTCCTTTTTGGAAAAAATACATGGACATCTTTTTCGCACCTGCATAAAGTTGAAATAATTTTCATATTCTTTATCGTTTTCATCGCACTTTTGAGGGGATTCAACGCACTCGCTCCGAATATCTCATGGGACGCGACATCGCACCACTACCTCGTCCCGTCGGTGTGGCTGAAAAATCACAGCGTATCAAGCCTTTTGAGCGTCGTTTTTTCCTATTACCCGTCGCTCACAGAGATGGGCATCGCGGGCACAATGGCGCTTGGCACAGATCTCCTCTCGAACCTCTACGGGTGGCTCTTTGGCGTTGTCGCGGTACTTCTCCTTATCGAAATCCCGGCACGACATTTTTCATCGCCACTGAAAACCGGGATCAATTACGGACGATTTTCGGGAATTGTCGCGGCGCTTATATTCACGCTCTTTCCCGGCGTCGGAGTGCAGACATCGGGCGGCTATGTCGATCTCCCGCTCGCGATCTGGGTTTTGGCGGCAATCGATTTCCTTCTCGAATTCAATTCGTCGCGTAATTTCAAAAATCTCATCATCGCAGCTTTCTTCTCCGGCGCGGCGTTATCGACAAAACATATCGGGCTGTTAATTTTCCCCGGTTTTTTACTGATCCTGATCTGGCAATTGTTTTCGGACAAATCACGTCGGATCGATCCCCGCTCCGCATGGAAATACATACTGATTTTTATCGGAATCTCGCTGATCCTTCCGCTGCCATGGTACATCCGGTCCGCATGGCTCACTGGAAATCCGTTTTACCCGTTCGGAATTTTCGGCCTTCCGACGCCGCCACATCCTCCATTCACTGCGGAATCATGGATCCGCCCCGACTACACACGGTCGCTCTTCGGCTTTATCACATACTGGCTGTATCTGACTTTCGAACCGACAATCGGCGACGCTCTCGGGCGGAATTATTCGTTAATTCTCCCGTTGCTTTTCCCATTGGTGATTTTCATTCCGAAACTCGATCGGTCCGGAAAGCTTCTTGCCATACTCGCCGGGTTCACCGTATTGATAATCTATGCGCTATTCCCGGTCGAAACGCGCTACCATTTGCCATTCCTCGCCCCGATAGCGCTTGTCCTCGGACTTCTCGCGGGAAAGTGGGTTATAGCCAAATCAAATTTCCGATTCACGACCTCCATAACCATCATGCTCTTAATCGGAATCGTATCGTTCGGATATGATATTCATAACGACCTTCACGAGTTCACACGACGCTACAAAGTCGTGCTCAACCTCGAACCCGAAGACCGCTACCTGCTTCGCGAATCCCCGCTGAACTACGGTGTCATCCACTATATCAATACGGAATGCGACTACAAAAATATGCGTGTCCTTTTCCTTGAACCGCGAGTCTACCGATGCAAATCCGACTGGGTGACATGGGTCGGCATGGACGAGCCGGTCGTGCCTCAAACCCCCGAGGAGGGGGTCGCGATCACGATCCGAAATCACATCACGTATCAGCTTCTTGGCGATGATGTCGCGCTGAAGGCGATGATGTACTACAACATCATTCATCAGGGCGGATGGGACCTCCCCGGCCTGACCCTTGAAGAGATGATCGAATATCTGCGCGCCCATCCCGATGAGGACGCCGTTCATTTCACGCGCGACGATCTCAACATCAATTTTCTGAGGGAAGACATCGGCGATCGCGCCCCGCATTTCACTAATTTCTGGATGCCGCGCGAGGTCGAGAAAGAGCGCTACCCGACTGAAATCACCGATGGGGTTGAATACTACACTGCAAGCCGTCTCGCGATCCTTACCGATCCCGTTCGGCGTAATCAGTATTCTTTTGTCAGGGCATTCGAGGCATGGCAGGCGGAAGGCGGGCTTGAGGTAATATACTCCGATGGGTTGACAGTCCTGTGGAAATATACGAACGATAATTTCATGCGTCTGCACCCGGATGTAGACTGGTCGGAGTATGATTTACAATCCAAATAGTCATTTTAAAGGGCTGGACCCGACGCCATATCTGTCAGAATTAAATTTTCCGCGTGTTCTCGCTTTACAATTGCAACCAAGTAGTATTGGCCTTAGTATAAAAAAAAAGGACGCCTTCTATAGTTAGAAAAGGCGTCCAGGTTAAGTCAATAAAATATTAGTTTATTTATTTTGTAAGTTACAAGTCCACAAAATCGTCTCGGGTACAAATCCCGCTTCCGGATCTACCCAAGGCCCTCCATGTATTCCATCCCTGGGTCCTACTGCCGGTATTTCATGCCAGCCGTCGGGCCATGGGTCCCATCTTCTAGTGTCAATATATTCCTGCCCAGTTTCATCAAGCCAGATCGCGACCGATATTCCCTTCTCCTGGTCAATCCCAAACATAAATCCGCCTGGTTGTGTGTAATCGATAGATGGGTCATTCTCAGCCCAGCTAGTTGCGACATACCAGAGCGAATCAAGCAATTGGGCATTCGTTGCAGGCATTTCCGCGCGCCTTTTTTCATAATCCCATAATATACGATAACATGACATCGCGAGATTGTATCCCCTCATCGCGTAATCAGTGGGATATAATTCAAAATCCTGAGCCGCGGTATTAACCATCCACTCATCCTGAACACTGAAGTCCCACGCATATGGATAGTACTGACCAGTAGTATTTATTGCCTGACCTTTGAAAACCCAGAGTCCCGGGGTTATCTCAAGACTCAAATTAATGAAATCCTCATTATTTTCAGCCTCTTTCGTAAAGCAGAAAGGCTGGCCTGTGATCGGGTCAAGCGCTCTTACCGGAAAATAACCTGATTCATCGAGCTCCTGCCAACTACCCGGAAACTCGAAATGGCTTGAATAATAATTTTTTAAACCCATATCCAGAAGATCCATTCTTGGACCTTGGCGAACGCATCTTAGAAACCACTCCTCATGGGTTTTTAACCCTCCCCAACCGCCGATCATCAGCGGGTTATGCGCTCCGAACGCATCTTCTAAAGTAAAAGAAGGGGCTGAATTTTCACTGACGGAATTTACTTTGTCCTCCGATTGGGTAATTTCATGATTACCAAATTGGCAACCCGTCATTATCAGAAATGAAATCGCTCCAAAGTAGATTATGTATTTTATCATTTCTCATATTCCTCCTATTATCATATGCAAATTTGATAACATTCGATATAAACCATGGGGTAAGGTGTAAAAATACAAATTGCAAACCCATCATCGCAAACCGGATCAAGACTGATACATGGTCCAGTTATCTGAAATATGGGAATTTCATAATCATTATTGCAAGGATGGGGTCCACAAGTATAGTGATACTTAATGTGCGTACACGGACCCTCGCAATCCCATTGCTCCCCATCTATTATACAACTCCACTCTTCCCAAGTGAATCCAAGTGATGCGCCCGATGGGATACAGCAATCTACTGCTTTTGCGGGATTATTACCAACGCCCTTACTTATTAAAAATAGAAATACAAATAACACAAGAAACAGAAGTCTTACTAAACTTTTTTGTTGACTCAATGTCTAGCCTCCTTCGGCAGATTATATTTAATAAATTCACTACCTATTCATGAAATAATTTCATGACTTATGTACATAATATAAACCTAAATAAAGAAAAATCAAGACCTTTATGGGAAAAATTCCATAAAATCGATGAAATAAATATATTTGATAAATCAATATGAAATTAATAATTATTATTTATTACTATATAATACTTCAAATTCCAAGAATCAGGTAAAATCAATAATGATATTTTTGCAGACATAATATATTTTCCCTTGACCCTACTTTTAATCGGTGATAGCATTGGTTCAGGAAGAAGAGGTTTGAAAATATACGAGCGGATTGGTACTGAAGCGGTTTGACGTGATCTACGTATGAAAGACTACGTGCTTCAATTGCCGACCTTCGAGGGGCCGCTCGACCTCCTGCTCCACTTTGTCCGTACCCGGGAGCTGGATATCCGCAACCTTCCTATCGCCCCCATATGTCAGGATTACCTGGAGTTCCTGCGATCGTGTGAGGATATCGATCTCACGCTCTCAAGCGAATGGCTCGCGATGGCGGCCCGGCTTATCTATATAAAAAGCTGCACGCTCCTTCCAAGCCGAGGACTCGATGAAGCCCCCGGTTCGGAATCCTACTGGCCCGACGTCGAGGACCCAAGGCAGGCTCTGATCCGCGAACTTCTCGACCGCGAACGTCTTATGGCAATCAGGAATTCGCTTCCGTCGATGCGGTCGCGAGAGATGGAGGGCATCGGAAGCTACTCGCGCGATGCCGAAAATTTGGAGGAAGAGCGCGAGATAACCTACGATCTCGGCGAACTCGGCGTCTACGACCTTCTCGATATTTACAGGCGCGCACTGATCCGACACGACCAGAAGGGTCCGATGGAAATCCAGACAAGGCATCTCCGTATAGGGGACGTAATAAAGGAAATCCTGTCGCGGTGGCTTCCGAAAGGCGTGACGAAATTTTTCGCATCGCTCTTACCGAAAAATTATACGCGACATCAGGCAGTTATGACATTTCTTGCTTTACTTGAGCTTGCCCGCGGCGATAGAGTTGTACTTTCGCAGCGCGATCCGTACGAGCAGCTTTCAGTCGAACGGATCAATTGAAAAGAAGGAAAAAAGAAATTTCGGCATGAATCATTCTGCCGGTATATGGGGTGACGGTTTTTGTTGATCGAAAACCAGCATAAAAGCGTAAAGGACCTGATCGAAAATGTCCTGTTTCTCGCGAAGGAGCCTCTCACTCTTAAACGTCTGGGAGAAAATCTGCCGCATTCGAAGGAAGAGATTCTTGCGGCGCTCGACAGCCTCCAGGCCGATTACCAGGACAGAGGATTGAAACTCAGGTTTACAGCCGGCGGATGGGAATTCACTACCGATCCCGCCCTGTCGACGGAAATAGAAACCTTTTATAATCTCCAGCGCAGGAAGCGATTATCCCGCCAGGCGCTTGAGACGCTTACTGTGATCGCTTACAACCAGCCGGTCACGCGCGTCGAAGTCGAGACTGTCCGCGGGGTGAGCACATCGGGAACTATCCAGACTTTAATCGACTGCGATTTCATAAAAGTGATCGGACAGAAAAATACTCTCGGACATCCCTACCTCTACGGGACAACCGAAACATTCCTTAAACATTTCGGACTTGGCGATGTCACCGAACTTCCGCCGCTTGAGTACGAACGTGAAGGGGTAAAGAAACCCGACCTGTCAATGTTCAGGCAACATCAAACCGGAAACGGGGAAGATGTATCTGAAGATATGGACGCGGTAAATGAAGGCGGCGAGATTACACCTGTTGACTTCGGTATGATCGATGAGACCGCCGAGACACATCAGAATGTTCAACAAAAAGGCGCTTAAATTTCGACCCGGGCTGCTGACGGTAGGGATCATATCCCTGCTATTTTCATTGCCGGTAATTACGGGTCCTGAACCTCCTTCTCTCGACTCGCCTTCATATGTCCTCATGGATCCCGATACTGGCGAGGTAATCTACGGCCGGAACATTCATGACGTCCGCGCTCCCGCAAGCACTACCAAATTGATGACCGCGCTGCTCGCCATCGAAATGGGAAATCCAAACGACCTTGTTACAATAAGCCGGAATGCCGACGCTGAGAGCGGCAGCAGTCTTGGGATTCTCGAGGGCGAGCAGATTCCCTTAGCCGACCTTACCGACGCGATGCTGGTCAAGAGCGGCAACGACGCAGCGGTCGCTATCGCGGAGTATATCGGCGGCACCGAGTCCGCGTTTATCGATTTGATGAACCAGCGCGCAACAGAACTCGACATGAGCGACACCCATTTCTGCAATCCGAATGGCCTGCCCAATCCCAGTCACGTATCGACCGCGTTCGACCTCGCCCTTCTCGCGCAGGCAGCGCTCACGCATCCCGAAATCCGCGAATGGGTCGCGAACAAGGAAGTCCATTTCGATCATTTCGGGGATCGCGACGATGTGACGTTCGAGACCACAAACCAGCTTCTTGAAGAATACCCTCTCTGCAATGGGATCAAAACCGGCTACACCGACGACGCCGGATTCTGCCTGATCGCGAGCGCGACGTATCGAGACAAGACCCTGATCGCGGTCGTCCTCGGCTGCGAAAGAAACATGCAATGGCCTCAGGCGATGGAGTTGTTCGACTACGGTTTCACTTTGTACGATCCCAACTACGAAGCCTTCCGCGCCCTCGCGGACAACGACGCGCTATTTTAATTTTCCATATACCCCTCATATCATTTCATGTGTCCTATCTGTTATGCTTTATTTTGCCGTTGTGAGACGACATTAATACAAACATATTACGGAGACAAATCGAAGACATCATATGCGCTCCTGGTATAGATATACTGAAAAAACCGACGATTACCGCACCTCGCAGGTAATCACACCGTTCCAGAAAGTCTGGGGATTCGGCGCGCCGGTCACGATCTGGCTCATCGCGGTGAATGCGGGAATCTGGCTCGTGATGATCATTACCAGCATGTTTGGATGGCTCGATCTCTACAAATTCTGGTATGGCCACTTCGCCCTGATTCCATCGATGGTTGTCCACGGCCATGTTTATCAGCTTCTGACAAATATTTTTCTTCATTCCGAGGACCTTCTCCATCTGTTTTTCAACATGTACCTACTGTGGGTATTCGGACCGAGAGTCGAACGGACTTTTTCGTCGAGAATGTTCCTCGCTTTTTATCTTGTCGCCGGAATTGGCGGAAGCCTTCTCTCTTTCGCCATGAGAGCAATCCCTGACAATCCCATCCTTTACAATTCGCCGTCCCTGGGGGCGTCGGGAGCAGTTTTCGGAATTCTTGTCGCATACGGATTTCTGTTTTCAAAAGATAAACTGCTTCTCTTTTTCGTCATCCCGATAGAAGCGTGGAAAGCCGTCATCGGGTTTATCATTATCGAATCGCTGTTTGTAATTTTCGGGTTCATGCCGAATGTCGATCACTGGGCGCATCTCGGAGGCGCCGCGGCTGCCGCGGTCTGGATGCTGATCCTCATTTACAGGACCGGAAACAAAACGGAACATGGATGGCATCACACCGGTCGACGCGGCACAACCGCCGACGGTTTCTGGGTCGGTCCAGTCCAGAAATCCCCGTCAGGCAAAAATTTCCGTGTTATTATCGGAAGAAAATCTCAATTTGACCAGGGCAGAAAATCCGAAATACCCGACGAGCATCCTGAAGGCACGGACAACGAACCTCCCCCGGACTGGTTTAAATTGTAGCGAAGAACGTCAGGCTGCACCTCGCTGGTGTATAATTACTCCCGCATCATGCCCGGTGAATCACAGACATTTAATCATCCAAAACAAAGGACTCATCCGCTTGAGGTCATAATTCTCCTCGCCCTCTTCGTCGCCCTCATCCTCTTCATGAGATCGATCCTCACCGTTCTCGGCATAAAATACGGCCTCGATTTCGGCGAGGGGTATCTCGCGAACATGTCTCTCGACCTTGTCACCGGCATAAATCCATATCATCCGATAGAGAATCCTCCATGGATAGTTTCGTCCTACCCGCCGCTTTATCCTTTCTTAAACGGCGTCCTGATGCTTGTTACCGAGCACAGCCTGATACCCGGACGGTTCATCGCGATCACTTCGTTCATCGGAATATTGACCCTCATCATCCTGTTTCTCCGAAAATTAAACGCAAATTTGACCGCCGCGGTTATCGCAGCGGGGATGCTTCTGGTCTTCCCGTGGGGAATACGATGGGCGCAGGTTGTAAGAGTCGACACACTGGGTATTTTTCTCAGCATCTCAGGAATTTATTTATGGATAAAATCGGAAAAAACGCCGGATGCGATATTCGCCGCAATCTTATTATCCCTTGCCGTCTTTACTAAACACTCACTTCTTGCCGCACCTGCCGCATGTCTGATTTACGGAATACTATCGCGCGACCGTCGGACTATTCTACTTCTCGCACTCCTGATAATTCTGGTCGGAGGTTCGTATGGGATTACGAATTTCATCACAGGCGGTGGGTTGATAAAACATCTTTTCACCTACACTGCCAATGAATGGTTCATAGAGCGATTCACCGCCGGAGTCGGGTCGTATTTCAAAACCTCATGGCTCCTGCATGTCCTCGCGATCGGCGCGATGCTCATCCCCGGCGTCGTTTCAGCTAAACGGCGCATCATCCCTCTTTACTACATCCTTTCAACATGCACACTGATCGCGTATGGTTTTGAAGGTTCAGACACAAACTACCTGATCGAGCCTCTTCTGTCAGTCTCACTTCTCGCCGCGCTAACAATCGACCATCTCGCGTTCTCCCAAAATTCCCACAAAGCGGAAATCAAAGGGATTCCTTCACCAAAAACGATCTGCCTTACAATTGTCCTTGCGATAATTATCCTGGGACGGTTTATCGACCAGACCGACTTTCGCCTGCATCGCATGACCCCCGACCGCTATCAGACCGGTATGCAGCTTATCCGTCTTCTTAATGGAGCACCGGGAGAAATTCTTTCAGAGGACGCGAGCTACACATTCCTTGCCGGAAAAGAAGTTGTATTCCAGCCGTACATCATGAGCCTTCTCGCCAGGACCGGAAAATGGGATCAGACGGAATTTGTCCAGACCATCCGCGACAAAAAATATTCAATGCTGGTGCTTCGAGTCGACCTCACCGATCCCTACAACACCGAACAACAGGGCAGCGCGTATGAGATGGCTGGTTTCGACAGATGGACCCCTGAAATGGAAACCGCGATCCTTGAAAGCTACTCGGTTTTTCCGGAAGGCGCCCTCGATACCGGGGTCGGAAATTACTGGTATGTCTATACTCCGAAAGAAGACCTCATCCCCTGACTCCCTCTCCATAAATGGAGATGGGGAAAAAGAGCGAGGTAATTCATAATCCCGCATTGTTTTTCAATTCCATCGCGCGTTCCCTTTCCTCACTCAATAGATACCTCCCTATCACCGGATGATCATGCGCAAGATGCTCAGGGTGATACTGGAACATCAGATTAAACCTTGCATCCGGGAGATTCTGCTTCATCCATTCGATTATTTTCGATGTGCAGCACTCGACATGTCCCGGCAGCACAAGATGCCGTATCAGTATATCCGCGACATCCCTTTCCATAGGGAGATTTCGCGTGATAATTTCCCAGT
>JAPKYR010000176.1 GCA_026394215.1 bacterium | reverse complement strand
GGATTATAGACTCGGAGGATTTGATCTTCGGAGATTCCAAATGTCCTAAGCTCGGGAGGTTTGATAATTCTTGGGTATGCTACGATTGTGAATGAATCAAAATATTCAACCCTGGCCAAAGGAACATCCTCTGGTAAAGAAATATTCCCTAAATGCCAGTTGAGGTCATAGCCATCTATATAGGTCTCAGGATTAGAAACTGAATCAATAAATCTCATATTCTGAAGAGCATTGAAAGACCCATAGAATTTCTTATTATTAGTGCCCTGATACGCGTATTGTGATGCGCCTATCTCCCTTAACTGATTCCGAGTATTGGTTTCTACTCGCTCCTTATAACTCATTGGAAAAATGATGTATCCGGAAATAACCAAAATCACAATGGCGAAAACGATGGGGATTAGAAAAGGCCAGATGATATTGGACACTTTTTCAGGCTGATCCGGGCTGGGTGAATCAGGATGCTTATCGCTTTCTATTTCCGATTGGTTGTTGTCCATTCCCAAAGTAATTATACCGCAAAAAACAGAAACTTTTCAGTTCAATGTCACGCAGCCAAAATAGATGATGAAGCGTATCAGAACCACGCACGTTAGTGAGTGGTCTGCCAACAACAATTTTGGACATGTGAAAAAATCTCAAGGCATGTGTTTAATTGACCTTGGTAGACCACTTGCTGACGCGCGTGGTTCTGATACGGTTGTTGATAGAGAGAGACCAGGAGGTTGCATGTAGTCTACCCCTCAAGCACTTTGCGTGCGACGGCCATTTCCTCATCTTTTGTAAAAACTCCGCCATCGATTTTTTCACGCCGGATTTTTTCGAGCGCCGTACGGAATCCCGGACCGGGATTGAAACCGGCTTTAATAAGATCATCTCCATCGATGGCGGGTCTGATTTTTCGCAAGCCGGACAAATATCTCACAAGAAAATCCCGTTCAGGGCTATTTTTACCTGCGATTACGGCAAGCGCGACCCAGCATGCGGATGGAAGTTTCTCCAGCGAAAATACAAGGTCGCTGTCTTTGCAGCCTGGAGCTTTGATCAATTCCCGGAATTCCATAAGCGTAGGAATTGACTCTGCCAGTGCCGTGAAGTGCTGATCGAATTTGTATTTTGTCACAAATCCCACAGCATGTTCATGTTCCGATTCCGCGAAAAGCACCGCCGCGTAGCAGTGTTCCGGAAGGGGCCGTTCGCCGATATCGAGAAATTCAATAATCCAGTCGTATACCGGGCGGACAGGATCATCGCAGAATTGAAGAATCTCAGGGATATATAGAGACTGATAAAGTACGCCGGGGATTCCTTCTTCTATGATTCTCCTGAGAATCCGCCACGGTTGTTTTTCCCTGAGGCACAAAAGAATTTCCTCGCGGATTCGCTCATGGGAAACCTCGTCGAGACGTCCCTCCTTCAACGCGCGTCTTAGAAGTTCATCCGTCTGGGGTTCAAGTGCAAATCCGAACCTTTCGGAAAACCTGAGCGCGCGAAGGATGCGGGTGGGATCGTCGACAAAGCTGAACGTGTGCAGAACCCGTATATACCCATTTTTGATATCCTGCAATCCGCCGAAATGGTCGATAAACAGCCCCCAGCTTCGCGAATTAAGTTGAATCGCAAGGGTGTTGATGGTGAAATCCCTGCGAATCAGGTCGTCGCGGATATTCGCCGCCGCGACTTCCGGAAGCGCGCCGGGGCGAGTATAAAATTCCTCCCGTGCGGTCGCGATATCGACCACAAGTTCGTTCTCGATAACAACTTTCGCCGTCCTGAACCTGGTATTTTCGATTACCTGCGCATTATATTTTCCCGCGAATTCATGCGCGAAAGCGATCCCGTCGCCCTCAATAAGCAGGTCAATGTCGATATTTTCCACATCCAGTACCAGGTCGCGGACAATTCCTCCGATAAGGAAGCATGTTACTTCCAATCTGTCGGCAAGATTTCCCGCCGATGAGAGCAGTTCGATAAACTTCGCGGGAAGTTTCGCAACGAGATTCGTCCCATAATCCCGAGGAGAGCCATTTTTTATCGGTCTATATCCGCTCATCGATGGGGTCCTTCGTCTGTGAAGCGCGGTCAATACATCCGGCCTTGTTACAACCCCGCTCAGCTTGCCGGCAAAAACGACCGGAAGAAATCCGATTCTCTGCTCGATGATAATTTTCTGGATTTCATCGATGCTTGTCTCCTCATTTATTGTAACAGGATCGCGGACCATATACCCCTTTACCGGGGCATGTCCAAGTCCGTGCTGGAGGGCTTTGTCCATACTCGACCGCGTGATTACTCCAGTTACGTGATTTTCATCATCGACAACGACCAGCCCGGAATATCCTGTATGGGCGATGATTATATGCCCGTCTTCGATTTTCGATCCCGCGTCGATAGTCCGGACAGGGGAGGACATAATGTCGCGTGCGACAATTCCTGGGCTGACCTCCTCGCGGATCGCATCGAGAAGCCTCTGCAAAGCGATTGAACGGTTGCAATCGATCAGAAGACAGCTTGCGGCCTGCGGATGGCCTCCTCCGCCAAATTTCGACAGGATATTGCCGACATCCACCACCGGCAGTCTGCTTCTGCCGACGATGAAAACCCGATTCCCCGTCTGCACAAGCCCGAAAATTACATCCGTATTTTCCGTCTCCTGAACCTTTTTTACCAGAAAAGCGATTTCGTCCACAAACTCGGTTACGGAAGCCTGCGTAAAATATATGGGGATTCCCCTGACCTCGACAATCTGCCCGTTCAGGCTTAGATTGGTCATCAGGCTTTTCTGCGCCTGTGTCAATTTTATGCCAAGGAACCGATCGGCGATATCAAGCGATGCGCCATGCTTCAAAAGCCATGCGGCTGCTTCAAGGTCCTGCGGTGTGGTCGAGGAAAATCGAAGGCTTCCGGTGTCCTCATAAATTCCGAGAAGCAGAAGGGTCGCATCCGCCTCCGACGGGATTATTCCCCTACTTGCCAGGACCTGTATCAAAAGAGTTGTGTTCGCGCCGACTTCACTATAATGCATCTCATTTACTTTGAATTCCGGACCCTCCGGCCTGTGATGATCCCAGACCTCGGTGTACACCTTTTCTCTGTCCAGAAGCCCCTCGATCCTGCCAAGCTGCGTGCGCGAGGAGCAATCGACGATGACTATGTGCTCAATCGCTGAAATGTCAATTTCCTTCAGCTTCAACCGGGATAATTCATGTCCATAGAGGTTAAGGAATTCCCGCACATTGGAATCCATTCCCGTGATCATTACGACCGGAGTATCCGGATATAAAAGATGAGCCGCCCACATACTGGCAAGGGAATCGAAATCGGTGCCGGGATGCGAGATGATGATTTTGGAATATTTATTCGACAGTTCCACAGTTTTTTAATAGCCTTACGGCAATCGTGCAGGATATTTTATAAGAATTGTTTGACGAATGTTATCTAACTGGTATCCGGTTATTTTTAACCGATATTCTTGTTTAATTATGTCCTTATTATTATCATATTACCGACACGAGAAGCATACATTATCCTTAAAAAGGATATTATAAATCTATATAAAACCGATGAGGTAAAGGGTCCCTATGTTAAAACACTCTATCATTATAGTAATCATTCTGGCTATTTTGTCGGGATGCTCGAAGGGAGATAATCCGGTTGTTCCGGGCAGTCAGGAAATAACGCCGGACAAGGTTAGTCAGCAGAACGAGCCGGATCATTTTCTCCTTGGATATTTCGATGGCCGGATTGATCTCCGGAATGAAGCTATCGAGATGGTCCCGATGCGGACGAGTGAGATGCATCTCAATATCTCGAAATTCATCGAAAACCCGATTACCAATCTATCCATTTCAAATTATAATATCGACTGGGACACGAGCATAATCAGTGTCGATATCGGGTTCACCCACCCGCTGGCGGGATTTGACGAGTATGCCGGATTCGATATGAAGGGTATTTTTATTACCAAAGGCACAAGGACAGGTTTTGAGGATCCATCAATAGTAATATCCGGCGATGGTGAGACGAGACTTCTCAATCCGGACGGCATGTCGCGATGGTGGAATCCGGTTGAATTCCAGCATGGTGACAATTTTTTCTCTTATCGTGATTTCAGGTTTGGAATCAAGGATGAGGTCGCGAATTACGAATGCACCTTAAATGCATATAAATTATATGCCGACGATCTGTCCGTTAATGAGGATATTGCCGATCTTGATCTCCTGAACCGCGCGGTTACATCGCCGGGTGCGACCAATACACGCCATTATGAGGTTTTCTTCCCGAAAGACGCGAATGATGAGTTTATTATTCAGTTTAATTTCGCGATAGATGTCTGCTGGGAGCCGATTCCGGGTTATGTGCCCGGTCAGGAAGTGGATATCCCGGGGGATTATCCGCCTGTGGCCAACCAGCCCGAACCGTTCAGAATCGATGTTTCCACCGATTTCAACTCGATTTATTATGAGAATGAATCTACAAAAGGCGGAATGACAATTTACAATGTCAAGGTCTATGACTGGCAGGGATATCTTGGACCGCAAAATGTCGCAGATGAGATCGGGGAAGTAAAATTCGAATGCCCCGAGGTTCTTCCCGGCTCATACGTGGCAGCTTTAATCGATGTGGGAGCAGGTTCGAAAGCATATGCTGAGTACGAAATCCAGGTCGACGGACATGATCTTACAGGAAACGGCGACTTTAATGGGTTGATTTCGGCGATCAGCTCGAACGGTGATTATCAGGATACAGTTACCGGATTTTCCGGCGATGTGCCTCTGGCAAGTTACATTTCCTTCCCGATAGCCTATATAGCGGTCGAAGCGCCGCCTCCAAATATCGCTCCTGTCGCGGTCGCGACCGCAAATACTCTTTCGGTTTACGAGGGAGATACGGTGATTTTCGATGCTTCGGGGTCATCCGACAGCGACGGGATCATTGTGTCATATAAATGGGACTTCAATGGCGACGGGACATATGGCGATATATTTTCCGGGGGCACTATGATTTTCCCCGAAGTGATTTACTCGACAGCGGGCGTGTACAATGTGGATTTAATGGTTAAAGACGATGATGGCGATACCGATACGCTCGATACACCATTACAGATCACCGTTTTAAGTTATGTGAATCTGCCCCCGATCGCTTCTGCGATTGCGGACCAGACAGATATCGATCCCGGCGATACAGTAACTTTCGATGCCAGTGGAAGCAGCGATCCCGACGGGACAATCGTATTGTACTCATGGGATTTCAACAATGACGGGATTTTCGGGGATTCTTACGATTCCGGTACGATGGTGATGCCGGCAGTCCAGTTCAACAATCCCGGAAATTTCCCTGTATATCTTAAAGTAACCGACAATGATTCCGCGGAAGATATTCTCGACATACCGATTATTATTCATGTCGGCGAAGTTCCGAATATAGATCCGATAGCGAGCGCAGTTGTCGTTGGAAGCAGCTTCTGGGCAGGCGACCTGATCCAGTTTAACGCCTCGGCAAGTCATGATATTGATGGTTACATCGTCAGCTATTTATGGGATTTCGATGAGGATGGCATCTATGGCGATCCGATAGATGGCGGTACTGAAAAGCTGCCGAAGAAAATTTTCACATCCGGGATTCATAATATCGATGTCAAAGTCGTCGATAATTCGGGCGGCGAGGACACTCTTGATGTCCCGATATCAATAAATGTCGGTAAACATGTTGAAATAACACTTGCTGAAGATCAGGCTTTTAAATCCGCTAACGGTTATAACTATCTGGTTCAGATAAATAATACCCCCGCCGATATTCCGGTGGATTATACAATTTACGGCAACTGGGACTTCACCGGTTTGTCATGGCTTCCCGATCCCGACCAGGTGATTTTATTCCCCTCCAGTGATCCTGAAGTGTCTTCGTATGTGCCGATGCTACCGTCAACACCGCAGTATTTCATCCGGTACGATATATTCCCAACTCCCGACAGGGATTATTTCTACCTCGCCGAGGAAGCTGATTTTGTAAATAATCTCTTATATGTTTACGGGCATGTCGAACGCGAAGGTGGGGAGGTAGACGGAATGTTGTACGACTACAGCGATTCGAATAACGGCCCAATCGCAATTCAATATCCATGGACTATAGGCTCATCCACGGAATGGCATCTCGATCTCAATGACAACGGTCCTGTCAATGTTGTTTATGATTATACGGAAGTTGCGGTCGCGGAGGGTCTGGCGACAGTACCTTTCAATGGGGTCTGGGATACCGATGCTCTCCTCACCCGCACATTCTATAAAGTCAGGTTCGTGGATATTGATATCGCGTGGGTTTTGATTTATAAATGGACAGCCGATGATGGCAGGCAGATCGCAAGGTTGTCCGCGATGAATACGACAATCGAGACCAATTTCAATGTGAACACGTACGATATCACCGGTGAATCAAGGCTTGTGGTGTTGAACGAGGAATTTTAGAATCCGGAAGTTTTTAACGCTATCGCAAATAATCCCGCCAGAAAATCGGCGGGATTTTTAATGTCCAGGAAAGATAATAACGCGGTGTTTCTGGTGATGAGTATCAGAACCACGAACGTCAGTGAGTGGTCTACCAACTTGCACTTTCGGACATTTTTACATCTGTATAATCAAATAAATATGTGGACCTTGGTAAACCACTCACTTACGTTCGTGGTTCTGATACAATTGCTTAATCTGGAAAATTCGATATCATTTGAGAGATCACTTATGCCATCAATCCATCTAAAACCCATCACTGTAATTGGAAGCATCGTCTACGACCTTGTCATGCCCCTTGTGCATCTTCCCGTAATCGGCGAGACTGTCCCCGGAACCGGATTCAACACATTCATAGGCGGAAAGGGTCTTAACCAGGCGATTCAGATACATCGTCTTGAGTACCCGCTGAATTTTTTCGGACGGGTGGGCGATGACAAATACGGCTCTGAAGTTTTCGAGGAGATGGCACGCCAGGGATTCCCAACGGAAGGCATACGCATAATTCCCGGTGAGCATACCGCGATGGGGATGATTTTTGTCGCACCGGACGGAAGGAACATGATAGGCGGTTTCAGGGCTGCGAATATATATTTTCCGCTGTGCGAGGTCGATGAGCCTGTTCGGAAAGCGATAGAAAATTCAGCGATCGTATCTCTCCAGTTGGAAACTCCCGACGATGTTGTGCTCGAATGCTTAAGGGTCGCGAAAAAAGCCGGGGTTGCCACTATTCTGAACGCCGCTCCATATCGTCAATTACCGGATGAATTCCGGAAGCTTGTCGATTTCTGGGTTGTAAATGAGATAGAAGCCGGGCAATTTTTTGGCTGCAATATTGTGAACGCATGTGACTGCTGTCCGATTGAGGAAGATAAAAAGGTCAGGGCAGGATCGCAGATCTGGGTTGTGACGCTTGGAAGCAAAGGCGCAGCAGTTGTGGATTCAAATGGAATTTATGGAGTGCCGGGGATCAAGGTCGATGCTGTGGATTCGACCGGGGCAGGGGACAGTTTTACGGGCGGATTCGCGGTAGGGCTTGCGGAAGGGCAGAGTCCAAGAAAGGCGGCGGATTTCGCGAATGTGGTGGCGTCGCAGAGTGTAACAAAACTGGGAGGGATAACCGGGCTTCCGAGGAGGTCGGAATTGAGCTCATGCGCTGGAAGGGACTGTTGAAAAATTATCTGTTTGCTGTAAATATGTAGGACATGCTTTCCAGCTTGTTATTGAATGCCAGCAATCATAATGGTTTCAGTAACAAGCTGGAAAGCATGTCCTACATAAATTAAATTAAAATCCACTTTTTCAACAGTCCCTGGAAGCGCATGACACATTTGCTCATTTGCCGGAGGCAAATGACACTAGCCTTTTAATTCACGTTTGATAGAATCGAGAGAGAGTTTTTGACCGAGGATGTGCTGGCAGAGTTCTTCCGGCATGTACATGCGTCCGGTTTTCCAGAATTCCTTAAGTTTTTTACCGGTCGATGGATTGCGATACCACTCGTCTCCAAATTCTTTTTTGAAATAATCGCGCAACTGGACTTCGAAAATCCACGCTCGGAGATAGCCTGCCGAATATAATTCCCCATCGAGGTCGCTAAGCCAGTTTTCGGGACGATGTTTCGCCTTTAAGCCATTGTCGAGATATTTGGAGTAAAGGTTGGATTTCCCCTCGATATTGAAATCGCTAAGAAGTTCGATTTCGTACAGGAACTTACTTGCGTAGCGCCGTAGAAAATAGAGTTTTCGGACTCGCTCCGATTCGACAATTTCCGATGGATCGTCGATCCCGATATATCTTTGAAGCCAGCCGGGATCGGCGGCCAGGTATTGGAAATTGAACGCGTAAATCTCGCTTGTCGCGCTGTCGCCAAGCATGATTAATTCAGTCGGGAGCGACGGATCGGTGTATGCGAAATGGTACGCGTGGCCGAGTTCGTGAAGGAATGTCGAATAGTCGGCCATGCCACCCATCGGGCGAAGGCAGACATAAACTTCCTCGCCGGGTTTCGCCGGGGAGCAGAATGCCCTCGGACGTTTTTTCTCCCGCTCCGCAATATCAAGCGTGATCGGTTTTACCTTATCAATCGGCATCCCCATTTCGGATGCGAATTTCAAAGCTTTTTCGACCATTCCTTCCTTAGGGAAATATTGGTCGAAACCCTCCGCGCGCATAAGGTAGCCGATATCGTATTTGTGCGCGTCGCCGATCGGATAGCCGAGACGTTTTTTCGATAGCTTATCGAATACACGTATATATTCGGCCTCAGTCGCATTTAGAAAACTTTTAAGCTCTCCAGCAAGCCAGTCATAATCGATTCCGAACGCCTTTTCGCATCCTTCCTTATAATTTCCGAAACCGAATTCGCGGAAGACGTCGAAGCTTACTTTCCACGCCTGCATGCGGAATTCGTTAAGTTCGATTTCGAGTTCTGTCGCGAGGTCGTCGAGCGCTTTGCGTTTTTCCCGATCCGGTTCGTTCATCAACCTTGGGAAAATTCCGTGGTAGGCGATCTCTTCTCCGTCAAACTGCACCTTCATCTCGTTCTGACGTTTCATCATCGCTTCGGTGATTTCTTTTTCGAGGTTGCCGATATAACCGAAAAACGCGATGTCGAAGAAGTGCTTGTAGCTTCGTTTCTCATCGGGGCTTTTTGCGGCGTTCCATCTTGCGAGGATATTTTTCGCAAGGTCTTTACTCGCGAGATGCCCGTAGCGTTCATAGATAGGGGAAATTTCGAAGGTCTCTTTCTGTCCTGAAGAAAAGTAATAATTTTCAAGGATGATCTCTTTGAGAAATTTCGCGATGTCGCTTCTCAACGCATCGAGTTCGGAAATAGATGGTGAATGGTTCATATCATGCTCCTATTTTTCAGTCTTCGTATTTTACAGCATGTCAGGGTCGGTGCGCTACGAGATGCACAGGCAAACAGGATTCGATATAATGGGCCTACTGAAATGGGTAAGGTACATCCGGACATAGTCGACGCACGGGAGCAGTTTAGCTGCGAGGAGCCAATTTCTGATTTTCTCAAGCGCAGGAAGCATGATAATCGCAGGAAATTATCCATGATAAATTGGGAGGTCACCTTTTGGATTTCAATAACTATAATCCTTTTTTCTCTGTTGGGCGGCCGTGCTCAGTATGTTTTAGGGCTAATTATCTTATCGCGAGCATTTATATGGTATTTTTATGAGATTCCAAGGTTGTTTCATTCATATTTAAATCCAAACATGCTAACAATGTTATTTTGTACCCCTGTTGAAAATGAGGTTATTATTGGAGATCTACATAAATCTATCTGTGGATTAACTGGTGGGAATATTATCTGGGCTGGCTGTTTATGTCTAATTTACGGAATTATGATTGCGGATCTATTTAAAATCCCAGTGTTTATTTTGTACCTACCGCTCATATTTTTTCTGATTTGGATCATACTTATTGAATGTGGGTTATTATCTGCATTCCTCCCGGGATGGGTCTATAAATCAGGGCTAATATTTGGATTCTTTTTGTTATTTATTTTTATTACAGTTACATTATCTTGGAGGATATTTTATTTTTTGTGGCATTCCTCATATTTTATTTATTATAGAAACAGTGTAATTATATTTCTCATAGTAACCATCCTATGTACCTTCCCAGCTACAATTGCCTACCTCGGTTGGCGATATCTCCCCATCGTAGCTGAAATGCGACGGCGCGGTGTATTCGACCAGCAATAGAAAAAAATCCCGCTTTCCACGGGACTTTCTTTAATTTCAGAATTCTACGTTCCGGTATTTTCTCACTGGAACTTATAAGTGAAATCATACCTTTCCGCTGGGTCCTTCTTGAGGCACAGCTCGCATATCTCCACAAGATGATCCGGGGCTTTGGGATTCAGGTCCTTGACCGGCGTCGGTTCTTCCATACGAATAAGCCGTATCAGTTCCTGCTCGGAACCCGAGTTGAACGGGAGCCGCCCTGTAAGCATCCGGTAGAGAATTACACCCGCGCCCCAGACATCGCTCTTCGGGGTCGGTTTCCCGTCGAGTTGATCCGGCGGCATGTAATACAGCGTCCCGGCGCGAAGGGATTTCGGGTCGAGCTTGTCCTGGTAATTCGCGAAACCGAAATCGGTAAGAGTCAGGTGACCGGTCTCATTGTGAACAATATAATTCGCGGGTTTGATATCCCTGTGGCAGATATTCATATCCCTGAAATATTCCAGCACCGACAAAATCTGCGAAATTATCCGTTCTGTATTCTTTGGCGGTAGCGGCTGGAATCCTGCGAGGTCGATGATTTCCTCCAGGTCCTTGCCTTCGAGAATTTCCATCACGAAGAAAAATATATTGTGAAGCCGGCTGAATTCGATGGAATAGACCTTCACCACATTAGGATGGTCAAGCTCCATGAGGAATTCGGCTTCCGCAAGCTGCTTCTTGTAGGATTTCTGCTGGTCGATAGGGATTTTGAGTGCTACGAGACCGTTTACCCTTCCGCTGATACCCTCCAGATCCTCTGCCGCGTATACTGTCGCGTACGCTCCCTTTCCAAGCTGATACTTCACTCCAAACTCATTGATCTTCATGTTCAAAAACGACTGAGTCTGCATACTGATAAAACAACTCCTTAATAATCTTGCGCCCGTGTCTGTCCCGAACGGAGTAGTATAGCAGGATAGAATACCTCGTACAACACCGTTTACGAATAATGTTTATTTGAATTGAAAAATCGGATTCAGTGCGATTAAATCGGTTTAAACCTCCTGTTAATCCCGGATACCAGCTACCCTACGCTAACGCGTAGGGATAGCAGGTACCGGGATTTACGTTATACGGAATAGCAGGTACCGGGATTAACGCGTAGGGATAGCAGGTACCGGGATTAACGCTACGGGTTTAATTTCCGGTAGATGAGCCCAAACTCTCAATCAATTGCTCGTACCTTTCCCTGATAAAAATATTGTCCGGCTCGATTTCAAGGGCGGTCTCAAGCTCCCTCTTTGCCGAATCCGTATCTCCTTCGGCAAAATAAATTTCGGCAAGGTAAGAGTGATAGAGGCTTTCCCGGGGATTTTCCGAAATCAGCTCATTGAAAGCTGCTTTCGCAGGTTCAAAAAAACCGGCTTTTGTCAGGCAGACAGCAAGTAGTACTTTTGGCGCCATCGCGTGCTCGCCGGGATTGTAACCTGGCTGGAATTTAAGGCAATATTGAATAAATTGGACAGCCAGAGCGTACTCGTTATGCCTCGACGCGAATATCGCGAGGTTATAGCATGCCGCTGCGTAGCGGTCGAAAACCTCTTCTTCAAATGGCGCGAGATTATCCCTGCTCACGTCGAATAACGCCTCGAACTTGAAATCATCGATCCCGGTTGCCCTTCTGGGGTAGTCGGAAATATTTCCTTCCGAATCCCACTCGATTTCAAGCACAGGACCATCGAGAACCATATGCCACGGTCCTTCCGATAGAATCGGGTCGAATACAGGCTCCCATGCCGACATGAAAACGCGATAAGCATGACGATTGTCGCGGATCAGGGCTTCAAGCATTTTTCTGCTAAGCTCGTCTCCCTGATATTGCCGACCCGGGTCGCTGTTGCCTGGAAGAACCAGAGTCGGCTGATCTCTCGCGACATCGTCCCAGAACCAGCTATGCGTGACCCCAAGGGCGTCGGTGCCGATCACGGCCACATCCTTGCCGAGGATCTCGACCCATTTCCAGTACCAGTAGAGGAAAATTTCATCCCCGGCAACGACAAGGATGCTTTTTTCGGGAGGCGCGGGAAGCGACGCGAGAACATCGTGCGAGTAAATATATCCCTCAATATTGTCGCTCATATCGCTCGCGCTATGGTTTTGAACAAACGCGGTGAATGAAAGGAGGAGAATTAACCCGAACGCGACCGCCCCATAGGTGATATTCGATATTGGAGATTTAAACTTAAACATATATCTGATGCGGTTGAATGAAATCGCGACAAGTATCGCGATCGCCAGATACCATGGTATGAAATAAACTTCGAGGAAAAACAGGCTCGGGCGGTCGATCCCGGTAAAATAGATTGTGAAAGCCGTATTCATCAGGAAAAGAGAAATTGCGGATGCTACGAGAGCGGGACGATGCGGCGACCGTTTGAAAAAAATGCTAAATCCGGGCAGCGCGAAAATGATAGCGATCGGCCCGTATTGCAGAAATGTCCAGAAGGTGAATTTTACTAGGATGTCTAAGGATGTGATCAGGTCGCCCGTTATCGATGCTTTTATCTCGCGGTAATCAGCCCTTGACAGGACTTTGAAGAAACCGCTGAACGTTGCCGGATCGCCCCAGTTCAGAGGCGGGTTCATGGCCGATGCGATCGGAAGGTACAGATATGGCGTCAACCCGATTATGAAATAAATAATTCCTTCAATGAGAATCCGAATCGGCGGTAATATCGGACGTTTTGAACCGGGCGCGGGAATCATAGCCATCCCGACCATGGTAAGCCATACAGGGAAAAAGAATGCCATCTCGTGGTGATTCGCGAGTGACAGCCCCCAGATCGCGCTTCCCCACTTGAGCCATTTCACCCTTTCCCTGGACCCGGGTCTGGCTTCTCCCTGCACGATTGCGAGCAGGATCAGAAGCATCGCGAAAAACGCGTTGAGAGTATAAACTTCCGCGATCCCAGTCTGCGACCAGAATGTCCGTCCGAAAGTCGCGAGAATCGATCCGGCAAGCGCGATCCACGGCGTTCTTGTCAACCGTAAAATTATAAGGTAGACGACCCAGATCGTGAACGCACCCATCACAGCGGAGAAAAAATTCGCCTGCCATGCGATAGGTTGAAGAAATTCGGAATGAGGCGCAAGAAATGAAAGCGGCAGCCTCAGAAAAATTCCCAGTGGAATTATATATCCAGGATAACCCGGCGGATGCGCAATCCCCCATCTGTACGCCGCGACAGTAAGTTCCCCCGCGTCGCCGTAATATATTACCGGGCATGTGGTCAGGTAATATACGAAAAGCGAAAAGAAAAATGAAATGAAACCGAAAAGCCTGATGAGATATGGCTTTGCAGTGATCGGGGGGAGCACGACGGGCTTCCGCTTTTTTTCAGGCTTCTTAAACGGTAAAGTAACCTGATCAGAATTTTGCAGATTTTCATTTTGCATTTGCTGGGATAATACCAATATTTGGCATTGTAACGCTATGGATTTGGAGGATCGGAAGATTGTTTTGACAATATTCCCTGGAAGTAATTAATGTACCGTGAAACTTTTTATTTAGATTACTCTTACAGACGTGTATACTTATTAACACATTGGCGAAAAGGAAAAAGATAGAGACCGAAGAATTACCGGTGCGGGATGAAAATAACTCCCTCACGACGAGATATTCGGCATTTTCTAAGGATATTGCGACCGACAAAGGTCTCTGGTTTATTATTTATTTTGCGACAGTGCTCGCCTACCTGCTTCTGAACCAGGGCGGGAGTATCGATTTGAACCGCGCTCCGCAGTGGGCTTTCAGGGCGTTCGCGTTCGGAGGATTCATTCTTTTCAGCATTCTCGACCCAAAACGCATCCGGGGCGGTCTCCGCGTAATTAATTTCAGGAGTGTATTGCCGATCGCGCTTTTCATTCAGATGGTCGTTTCGAATATCGTCACACTTCGGCCATTTGAGACAGCCGAGGAGACGATGAACATCCTTTCCTATGCCGCGATCGCACTCCTCGTTTATGTCTATATCGACTCGCTGAAACGTCTGCGGCAGTTGATCGAAATCATCCTTGTCGCGGGATTTCTGATCGCTTTTCATGGGCTTTTTATTTTTTACGGGGCACTGTGGAGCAGGGGAGAGACAACCCCTCTTTCGAGCCTCTTCTACTGGCATAATCCGTGCGCAGGATTCCTTCTACTGATATGGCCCGTCATGCTCGCGCAGTTTTATTCGCTCCGCCGAGGCTTGCAGGCATTTTTTATACTGTATTTCTTCTACTTCACATTCACCGCGTTCGGTCTGACTTTATCAAGAGGCGGATGGTTGTCAGGCCTTATCCCATTTTTCGCGATCCCATTTATTTTGTCGCGTAAAAAAACAATGGTGAGCTGGCGACCGATTCTCCTGATCGTCCTTTATTTCTTCTCCGCGATTCCTTTCGTCTTGCATTATCGGGGACGATTTTTCCAGCCCATTCTAGACCGATTTAACCAGCTGCGTCTGGATGATTATTCGGTTATCGGACGTCTTGAATTCTGGAACATCTCATGGAGGGTATTTCTTGAGCATCCGATTTTCGGGATCGGTTTCAACTCGTTCGGATATTACTACGTCCACTATCAGACCAATCCGCAATACTACACAAAAGATCCTCATAACCTCTATTTACAGTTCCTGGTCGAGGGCGGAATATTCGGCGGGGCGGTAATAATCGCAGTCCTCGCTATCGTTTATAAATTAATCGTTAAATCATTGCGCGAATCCAACGGGAAAATGCTGACCATCTACCGCGTGGGACTTCTCGGCGGAATTGTCGGGGAACTAGCCCACAATGCGCTCGATTTCGACTGGACGTTTCCGGTCATCCCGATGCTGATAATTGTCCAGATCGCGATGGTAGCCCGTACTTTCACATACAGGAAAATCGAGCAGGAATTAACAGTCGATCAATGGGAACCAGATGAAAGCACATCGGCGGAAAATCCTGAATCTCAGATAGATACTATTTCTAAACCTGCAAGAGGATGGTTCTTACCATCATTACGACTCTGGCAGATTGTTGCAGCGCTATTTTTTATCGTCAATGTTTTCGGTTTCGTTTCCATGAACCTGTATGAGAAGGGCAAGAACATGATCGAAAATCAGAGCGCACTTGCCCAGACTCGCGCCGATTCCGAAATGAGCCAGCTTCAGAAAGAAGCGATGCGCGAATCGACGCAGGAAGTCCCGACATTTTCCGAGGCATTTTCATCGGCAAGAAGCGATATAGTCCAGGAGGGGATGAAATACTGGGAAAAGAGCCTGATTTACAATCCGTGGAACTGGTATCCCCTCAAAGACCTTCTCAGCGCGCATTTCTTCGGCTCGCAGGACCTTATTAATTCGGGAAATTCCGATCGCGTACAACCGATTATCGTAGCCGGGCTTGAGTACGGAAAAAGGTTGCTAAAAATCACCCCGTACCGTCCGGCAAGTTATTATTATGTCGGGCAGATTGAAATTCTCGCGGGACGATTATGGGGCGATGACAATCTTAAGCAGGACGGTATTGAAAAAGCGCTTCATGCAATCGAACTCGATCCGAAAAATATTCCGCGCTACTATCTCGGAATCGCGCAGTATTATCGCGATGAGGGCAATCTCGATGAAGCCTTGAGATATATCGGCACAATGGAAGAGCTTTTCGTGCCGCTGTTTCCCGGGACGGACGACATCGACTTCGGCGCTCTGAAAGGAAAATCGCTTGCGCGTAACGACTGGATCGATATCTGCGAGACAATCAGGGAAGCATGGTGGCTTAAGGCCGATATGTTTATAGAGCGGGGAAAACTTTCGGACGCCCTCGTGCCATTATATAATGGTTTAAACACTCCTCTGGGTGGCGGTGAGATGGCCGCTGCCAATCTCGATCTCGGGCTTCTGCAGGCTCCATTCGCGTTGAGGCTCGCGGAAATCGAATCCGAACTTGGAATGTGGGAGGAAGCATATCTCCATGCGAACCAGGTCATTGATATATTAACGGAAAAAGACCTTCTGGGAACCGGACAGAGCGGTCATGCTTACGATTTAATGTATGCCGCACAGTCGCATCTCACTCACATGTCCGAGAACCAAAACCCGGAAATTCCCGAAATTGAAAGTCCTTCCGAACCACCCGCTAATCCATAGATCCCATGGAAGACAACATCAACAATGCCGTTAATTTTTTAAAACTGGCCGGGATCTCCGAAATCCGCGGTTGCATTTCGACAGGAAGCGGTCAGGCGTTACACCTGCCAAATCAAAAAACCATTTTGGAAATTAAATACGCGGATATCCCGGGATTCGAGATAGCGGGAATCTATGGTCATACCGGCGTGCTACAGGTCATATCCGGGAATTCCGGCGACTGGGCACTCTGGACCGGACGTCCGCATCATTATCAGGGATACAGCTTCGAGGAAATCGGTTCGTACATCGAAATTTCCCATCGTCTGGGAGCGAAAAAACTAATCTGCATAAACGCAGCCGGTGGACTCGACCCGTCGCTTGAAATCGGCGACCTTCTCGCAATCGAGAAGTTCAGGTGTTTCATTCCAATTCCCGGAATCGAGCATTCAATCGATGGCGGGCCGTTCCGAATGACTTCACCCGATTTGACCTGCGATCTGGTCAAATCCGGAAAAAATAATGGAATAGAAATCGGGGTGGGAAATTACGCGGGCGTGCCGGGACCGACATACGAAACCGCGGCGGAAGTCGCATGGCTTCGAAGCCTCGGATGCCGTGTAGTCGGCATGAGCACTGTTTCGGAATTGATCTACGCGCAACAGCTCGGAATGGAAATCGCATCGTTAAGCTCAATCGCGAATGTGCACGGAAAAACCACAGCATTAAGCCACTTCGATGTAGTCAAATCCGCTGAAACAAGCGCCGCGAAAATATCGCTGTTGATTTCAGATTTCATCGGTGCAGGGGATATGTAAAATTTCCCCGGAATGTGTATAATCGCATCATTGAAACCGGAATTTCGTGGAGAAAAATATAATGGTTGATGTGAAAGACCTCTATGATGTAGCTATTATCGGGGGCGGACCCGGCGGGATGACCGCCGCTATCTACGCGGGACGCGGCCTTCTCAAAACCCTTATCATAGACAAAGGCGCGCTCGGGGGAGCGGTGCTACTTTCGGCGCATTTCGATAATTACCCCGGATTCCCAGGCGGAATAGTCGGTTTCGAGCTTGCACAACGAATACAGAAGCAGATGGAAGAGTACGACGTAAAGTTCGAGATGGACAACGTGACGTCGCTGAGATATCTCGATAACGGTCCGCTGTTTGAAATCGTATGCGATGGCGGGACCTTTTATGCGAAATCCGTAATTGTCGCGTCCGGGAGCAATCCAAGCACCGGGTGCGCCGACTTTCCAGTCGGCATAAATGCGACCGGGAAGTAACTTGCTATCGTATTCTGAACAAAATACAATACCTTTCGAGGTTATTACT
>JAPKYR010000267.1 GCA_026394215.1 bacterium | reverse complement strand
GCGATGGCACGTCCCAGCAGACATCAATCGCGTAATTGAAAATTATCACCGGCACGCCGTTCACCGGGAATTTGATTTCAAACCGTCGCGTATTTTCCTCCCCCGACTTGAAAATCGCCCTGCCTTCCGGTGAATCAAGCGACGGCGCGGCGACTTCGCTCACCGGAGTCTCTGCAGTTAATGAATCGGCATAGAGCTTGTATGGGTTCACAGTAGCAGTCAAAGGAGCCGAATTCTGCACTCCGGGGACGCCGGGATAATATCCGAGAAATCCGGGATTCGTGAATTCCGTCGGATTCCACCACCGCGTAAGCCCGTCGCGATTCAGAAGCTGGGTTTCTTCCATTCTCGCGAACATCAGCCCATCGACATTGAGAGTTCCCGGTGTCATCAGGATGAATTTCATGTCGAACCCTGAAAATTCCGGATACCCGGGGAGTGGATGGGTTAATGAAATATCCAGAACGAATAAACCAATGGCAGGGTCGCTTGCTCCCGGCACGAGTTCCATCGAAATTCCCATCGTGTTCATCATAGGTTTGGCGAGATTCAGATGGAATTCCGTATCGCGGCTTGGAATAATTTCGGCCTCGCCTGTTTCGGAATTGAGGGATAACTCGCCGCATCCGATGATGGCGTGATTGGAGGAATCAGCGGATTCGGCTTTCAGAGGCTGCGATTCGGAATTCTGAGGAACGATTGGGTTCCGTGCGCCGGAACATCCGATTAACAGCGAAATCCCGAAAAGAATTAGTGTGAGGTGAACGAGTTTCATAATCTGACCCTCCGTTAAACACTGCCCGGCATGTCTCGTGGCATGCGACTCCGGCGCATGAGCTAATAGAAAACATTCATGCGCCGGAGTCGCATGTTACTTCAGTTAATCTTTCCCTCAAGCTCCGACAGATGCATGTTCAGTGAGAGATAGTGGTGCATTTCTTCCCTGATCACTTTTTCCATATTGTCCTTATCGCTTTGATCCTGGACCGATTCCTTGATGCCGAGATAAAACATGACGGATTTCATCTCAGTGTCGATCGCTATGCGTATGATGTCCTCGATTGTATCGTATCAGGTCAAAATGTCGGCGGGATCGACATCGTCGCGGAAAATATTCTTGTCCGAGAACGCTTTCAGATAATCGGCTAATAACTCGTCCTCGGCCTCATACCGGACGCTTTTTTCCGATTCCTTGTAATCCCTTAGCATAGCCGAGAATATCGCCTTATGCTTATCCTCGTCCTTCGCAAGGGCAAGAAGGAGTTTATTGATTTTGGATTCAATAAAGGTTTCGGCTGCTTTACGATAAAAACGCGCGCCGTTCTCCTCGATCATTATTGCCATTGAGAATACTTCGTCAGCATTGAAGAATATCGACATGATGTCACTCCTTGATAAGGAATCTCCCCGTCAATTGATGCCCCGGCTCATCAATCCGGACTGGGAGTAAATTAATAACATTTTCAGGGGAGATTTTAAAGTATTGAGGTAAATATCGGTGAAAAAGTATGGGTAAGAGCTTTTAACCGGGTTTAAAAAATGCGATGTAAATGGTTTGGAAGGGACGATATAGATGTATAATGGTATAGAATAATACAAAATTAGGCAATTTCATTAATCCCGATTCCGCGCACTATGTAAGCATCCGCAATATTTCACTACAGTTAAATTTGTATAAAATATTAGAATATTGCCAAATATTGCACATTGGGGTTGACAAGAGGTGTAATTCGTGCTATTTTTGACATGTAATACAAATACCGCCATGGAGGTTCATTATGGGGTCTCTTCCTAAAGATAATTACGCTCTGGGTCTTCATCCGAAAGGTTACGATTTTCTCATTCTGCTTATCGACCTTGAGCTTGGACTTTCCGACTCGCCGATTTCGATTTACGTCCTTGGTTACCTGATGGACGGATGGTCGCAGAGGGAAATCGCGCGCCATATGAATGTCCATCACAGCGAAATTCAATGGCACGTAAAAAAAGCGCGGTCTTATGTTCAGGAAATGGATAATTTTTAATTAAAAAAATAAAATTAGTTTCCGTTATCGGTTATCTCGAATTCACAGGGTAGGAGTTGAGGGTAGATGAATAAAGCGGTACCAGAGCCTGCGAGGCCATTCAGCCGTCAGTCGGAAAACCGCCTCGATTGGCAATCACAAATGGAATCTTATGATCGAAGGGTCCGGAGGTGGAACAAGAAGTTTAAGGATCGGGTTATCAGAATCGACCAGGGAACGGTGAGTTTAATCACCAGCGACAGAAAGCTGAACCTTGATCAACTGAATGATCTTACGTCGGTAAGAGAATATGAGGACGACAATTAGAAACTTGGGAATATCGACCAGTAATGGATATTTAATGTTGCAGATGGAGGAAGGGAAATGCTTTTATTTGAAAAACGGTTGTTTGCACTCGAACAGGAATTTATACGGGTCAGGGAGTTTCTAGCCAGAATATCTGAATCGGTTACTAATTTGAATCCTGACGATGAAAATGAGAAGGTCAAAATTAAATTTCAGCTTTCGCTTGCCACTGAGCAGGCAAAAATGGTTAAGGACCTTATTAATTTCTTCATAAAACTTGGAGACAAGTACGATAATATCAGGATTCTTGAGGATATCACTGATGAAATAAGGGATTATAATCCTGACCTTGAAGAGCACATATTGATAAATCTCTGTGAAAAATGGCAGTTGGTAATGGGTGGGGATGATAGTGAAGAAAGGTTTTCCGGAGAAGATACCGCATCCGACTATTAAGCACTTGATATGCCGGTCAATCGGAATCAGGAATCTTCCGTACAATTCAGGAGCCGATAAAGTTGCGGAGTCCGGATTCGGGCTTGGCATTCCCTTGTCGCCTGTCCAGAGAATTATTCTCAGATGTGTTAGCGCGAGCGCTGATGGGACCGGGGTATTGTCTCTCGACATTCGGGGAGACGCGGATTATGAAATATTCAGAAACCTTCTTGGCCTGAATAATTTGCCGGTACGCTTATGGCTTCCGTCCGACGCTGAGATTATTGAAAATAACGGCACTATGGAGGTTGTATTTCACTCGCCGATTACACTCCTGTTGTGCGTTGCCGGACGTCGAAGCGGCAAGACCACAATCGCGAGTATTTTGATGGCGTCGCTAGCAAGGCGCGTGCTGAAAGATCGCGAATTTCTAAAAGATATTCCTGTCCTCAACGATTCGATTATTTCCCTCTTAAATGTCGCCTGCGACACTTTTCAGGCGCGCATACTTTTCAAAATGCTTATCGATAATCTCGTCAAACTTGGATTGCTTACGAAAAATTCATTCCCAGCTGAACGGGTTCAAATCGGACGGTTACTGTTAGAGTCGCTTTCCTCGTCATCGAGATCGTCGCGCGGACGGACCGCGTGCGGGATATGTTTCGATGAGTTCGCGCATTTTCAGAGGACGAACGGGCCGCTGTCGGATCAGGCTGTATGGACCGCGCTTACGCCGTCGCTTGCGACTTTCGGAAAAAAAAGCCTTGCGGTTATCGCGACCAGCCCCGCGGGACAAAGCGGCGTCGTGTGGGAACTTTTCGAACAGCGCGGGAACCGTCCGGGCATGCTGACAATCCAGACGCCGACATGGGTGATGAACCCGATTATATCGCGCGAGCAGCTTGATAATGAATTCCAGCGCGATGAAAATCTGGCGCGTCAGGAATACGGGGCGGAATTTCTCGCGCCGCATGGGCAGTTTATAAATCCGGATGACATTGAAATTTGTATACAGGCTAACGTCCCACCTGCGCCGAAAAATACCGGATACCACATTCATGTCGATCTGGGGTTGAAGCATGACGCGACCGCGATCGCGCTCGGCTACATGGATACGCGGGATGGCGATCAGTGGCGGATTGTTATCGAACATGTCGATATCATCAAGGCCGAATCGGGGCAGGTTCTGAATGCTGGAGAAATCGAAACGCGAATTCTAAGGCTTGCGGAAGGGAAGAAAATTTCCGGGATCACATTCGACCAGCACCAGTCGGCATATCTGATCGAAAGGCTGAAGTCTCACGGATATAACGCGACAGAATTTCCGGCGACTTCGAAAAGCAACCAGCAGGTATTTTCGTTCCTGAGGGATTTAATCACGTCGGGGAGGATTGTGCTTCCCGATAATCGGTTATTGATTGATGAACTTGGATCTCTCGAATGCACGATCACATCCTGGGGATTCAGGGTGCAGGCGCGGTATGGATGTAACGACGATTCTGCGGATGCGGTCGCGGTATGCGCATGGTTCCTCGGGCAGAATGCATCGTCAGCATCGACATGGTCTGACTTTTTCAGCGAGATAAATCGGAAAGCGGACTAATAAATCGCACTTTTGGCATTTTGATAATGAGCTTTTTTATCCCGAAGATTTCGGATTCCTCACCTATAAATAAGGTAAAATTAGCGCCATGAAAAAAGCA
>JAPKYR010000226.1 GCA_026394215.1 bacterium | reverse complement strand
AGATGTCTTGCTTTTTCTCTTGTAGTTGAGTATCGCTTCATGTTCCGCAAGGAAATATTCCTTCGGGCTTTTTGTTGTCTGGATTTCCCCGAGGAAGATATCGGATGCGCGTTCGACCGGCTCGTACTTCGATATGTCTCCGACTTTCACTGGCGCGACACATCGGTATCCGGTAGCTTCAAGCGAGTCGAGCAAAGTCTGGAAATCGTCGGTATGTATTGAAAGTGCCAATTTAAGCTCCGTTTATTTTATGAAATCGGTTTCTTCGCCCACTTTATATGTTTCCATAGGCGGTAGTGTTGCAGAATCCATCCCCGCTATGAAATTGTAATCGTCGTAAACGACCTTGATAAGTTTCCAGTTGATCAGCTTGAGAGGGATATCCATCGGGCATGCGTTATGGCACGCGTTACATCCCACGCATCGCCCGGCAAGATGGAAAGCCCTTGTAAGGTTCCAGTGATAATTTCCTTCCGAATGCGGACTTGTCGGGACCCATTGCGGCTGATTTTTATCCGTGATACATCGCGTGCATGTGCAGATCGGGCATGCCTGCCGACACGCGTAGCACTTGATGCATTTATCGAATTGCTCCGTCCAGAATTTCCACAATTCCGCAGGCGACATTGCTTCAAGCTTCAAAACTTCCGCGAATGTCTCTTCGTTCCAGCCCTTATTGGGAATCGGTTCGCCGAACAGGTCGTCGTAAACTGGCGGAGTATTCGCCATACACCATCCGCATTTATCCTGAGTCGGATCCCCGACTCCTTCGCATACCATACCGAGAATATGGAGATTTTCCCGCTTCACCTGGTTTTCAAGTAATAAAACATTGATTGCACGGGCGTCGCAGCCCTTTACGACAATCCCGATTTTCCCCTTGGCTTTGATTTCCGCGGTCTTGAGATACATAGAGAGTGAATTCTGACATCGCGCATCGAAAATCAGCCTGTCCGCATCTTCCGGTTTCGTAATGAAAATCGGAACTGTCTTTCCTTTAGAATAGCCATCACCGTAACCGATGATCATTTTAACCGCGCCCGATGCAAGAAGCTCCTTTGCACGTTCGCGAAGTTTTTTTACAACTTCCGATACCTCAGCCATAGTAGCGACTTCGCCAGCCGGACTTTTATCGTTGATGTTCATATCAATTCCCACCACCCGTTACCGCTTCGGCTTCGCGGGTTTTTGGAATTATCGAGTGGAATTCGGTATACGGGCCAAGCTCCGTGATTCGCTCGACAAATTCCTTCGCCTCAACGGCGAATTTTCGTCCCTCCGCCGCGGATATCCACGAAAATTTCAGCCTTCGAAGGTCGATCCCCAGGAACCCAAGTTCCTGACGGAAAATCGCCCACCGCCGCTGTGCGTAATAATTTCCGGAGTTGTAATGGCAGTCTCCGATATGGCAGCCGGAAATCCAGACCCCATCGGCTCCCTGTTCGAACGCCTTGACGATGAACTCGAAGTCGATTCGTCCGGTGCAGGGGACTTTAATTACGCGGAAATCCGCAGGGTACAGCATGCGGCTTGTTCCCGCGAGATCGGCGCCGGTATATGTGCACCAGTTGCAGAAAAAAGCGAATGTTTTTGGATGAAATTCAGCCATTTTATTTCCTTTTCAAATAATTCAAACTGCCCCAATCTGCGCGTAAACCTGCTCTTCAGTGATCCCGGCAATACTAATGCAGTTCGACGGACAGATAGCAGCGCAAGGTCCACAGCCCTGGCAAAGACCTTCATTAACTCGCGACACGACCCGGATCACATTCCCATTCCGGTCCTTGATCTCATGATGCTCGATCGCACTGAATGGACATACTTTTTCGCACAGGAAACATCCGATGCAGTTCATCTCATCTACTTTGGCTATGGTCGGCTCGCGAGTCAGTTCATCCGATGAAAATAGAATAAGCGCCTGGGCCGCCGTCGCGCTGGCCTGCGCGACACATTCGGGGATATCTTTCGGACCCTGGCATGCGCCCGCGATATAAACCCCGTCGGTCATCGTATGCACCGGCGCGAGTTTCGGGTGCCGCTCGAGGAACCATCCCTCGCTCGATACTGAGCAATTTGCGATATGGCTCAATTTTCCGGCATCGGATTGAGGTTCCATCCCCACTGAAAGGATCACCATGTCAACAGGGATTCTCCTGCGCCGCCCCATCAAAGTATCTTCAGCATGAACGACGAGCTTTCCGTCTTCAAGCGGTTGGAGGTCCCAGTCGACAACTTTCGCCGCGCGTCCCCTGATGAAATTCACATTGTCCTCAAGGACCTTGTCGTAAAATTCCTCATATGACTTTCCGGGAGTTCGGATATCAATGTAAAAATTAAATATTTCCGCTCCCGTCGAGTGTTTAATCAGGTGCGCGAGTTTCAGCGAATACATGCAGCATACTTTCGAGCACCACGCATTTGTCTTCGTGTCGCGGCTTCCGACACAGTGAATTATCGCGACCGATTTCGGGTTTTGCCCGTTTTTAAGAAGCACCTGGCCTTCCGTCGGACCCGATGCGCTAACCATTCTTTCTATCTCAAGGCTCGTGTACACATTGTCGAATTTTCCGTAACCGTAATTCGGTATACGCTTTGGATCGAAAAGCTTGTACCCGGTAGCGAGAATTATCGCCCCGACCTGGACCTCCTCGAACGTATCTACCATTTTGAAATCAATGCATTCCTTCGGACATGCCGCTGCGCAGGTCATCTTGCATTTTCCGGTCGTAAGCTGAAGGCAGGTGTTCGGATCGATGCATGCCACCTGCGGCACCGCCTGCGGGAATGGAATGTAAACCGGTTTGCGAAGTCCAAGCCCCTCGTTGAATTCATCGGGGAATTTCGGTTTTTTAAATACGCACGCGGCAATACAATCCGCACAGCCGATGCACATATTCTCGATAACGTACCTTGCTTTCCTTCTAATTTTAACCGTGAAATTCCCGACAAATCCGCGAACCTCATCGACCTCTGAATATGTCATCAGTTTAATATTCGGGTGTTGCTTCACCGCGGTCATTTTCGGGGTGAGAATACATTGAGAACAGTCGAGGGTAGGGAAAGTTTCGGAAAGCTGAGACATATGTCCGCCGATAGACGGAGCGCGCTCAACCATGATAACTTCGCAGCCGCCATCGGCGATATCAAGCGCAGCCTGAATTCCCGAGATTCCGCCCCCGACAACCAGAGCGCGTTTGGTCACCGGAACCTTGATCGGATCGAGCGGATGGTTGTACCGAACCTTCTCGACCATCATGTGAATGATGTCGATTGCCTTTGGAGTCGCGACATCCATATTGTCGTGGACCCACGAACAATGTTCGCGGATGTTGGCGCATTCGCAAAGGAATGGGTTGATCCCCGCTGATTTTGCGGCCTTGCGGAACGTCGCCTCATGCATCTTCGGGGAGCACGCTGATATGACAATCCCGGTCAGATTGTGCTGCTTAATCGCATCCTTGATCAGATTCTGACCCGGATCGGAGCACATGTATTTATAATCTACGGCATACTCAACTCCGGGCCATTGGGAGGCAGCCTCAGCGACCTTAGCGCAATCGACCGTGCGGGCAATATTCTTGCCGCAGTGACATATAAAAACACCTATGCGAACCAAGATGAACTCCTAACCGCCTGGTGTTTCCTTCGTAAAAAAAAAATTACGCGGGCAGATATTTTCAACCCGCATTCCTGATAACCACCAGTGCGCATGTGAATTATATCACAATCGGGTTGGACTTAACAAGATTCTAAGAAATCCAATTAACTTTATATATACTTTCGAGGTAAAAATCAATATCTAAACCTGTTATTCATGGTCATTTTCCATGGTTAGAGGATTTTTATCTGAAAAATTAAAATTTTCAGCTTGAGGGATCTCTAAACGATAAAAAATAACGTAATTTCCGTTTAACTTTTTGTCGATTCCTGCGGGCGTTGTCTTTACGTATTTGGTTACAAAACGATATCGTGATATCGGGATGTCTGCTTGTTGAATCCGACGGGAAACCCGGGAGTATAAAATACATAGAAAACTATGATCTTCTCCCTTAAATACGCTTTAAACCTAATAAGTAAATCTTTCCTTACTATTCAGAGATTATTAAATGAGAATAGGTTGAGGAGAATTCTGAGGTACTATTTAAAAATTCATTTCGTGTTCTGACAGGGATAATTTTTCCGCCTCGCGGAATCTTATCAAACCTCGAAGGAAATAGGGTGGGAATATGAGAATTCATACCAAAGTAAATATGTGGCTCGCGGGATTATCAGTCATATTCTGGGCTGTTATTTCTTTTGCGCTTTATAAAAATTTCCAGCGGGAATCAGAACAGACTGCAGAAAACACGTGCCGAATTATACTCGCGCAGGTTGATGCTTCCCAGAATTATGTCAGAGAAGAGCTTAGTCCATTAATGACTGAAATGGTTTCAGAAGGGGAATTTCACCCGGAATGCATGTCCACCAATTACCTCGCCAGGGATATTGTCGACCGTTTCCTTAAGAATTACCCGGATTATTTCTTTAAATTCGCAGCCCCGAATCCGCGATATCCGCTCAACCTTGCAACTGCCGATGAGTTGGAAATCATAACCGAGTTTAAAAACGATCCGACTCTGGAAGAATGGTCGGGAATAGTGAATCGGGATGGCATGCCATATTTAAGTGTGGCAAACCCGATTAAATTCGAAGACTCATGTATGGGGTGCCATAGTGAACCTGAAAATGCTCCTTCAACGCTAATTGATCGCTACGGCGATTCCGGCGGTTTCGGAAGGACAACCGGCGATATTGCGATTAAATCCGTGGGTGTTCCTATCGGCGAAGCGCTTGCAGCAGCACGAACGAAAGCCGCCCATTTCAGAATTGCTACCGCCATCTTTCTGGCAGGTTTGTTCATGCTTTCATCGTTTCTGATCCGGCGGTTTGCCACAGATCCCTTCCAGAAACTCATCGAAGCCAAGAAACACCTGAGTGAAGGCGACCTGTCTTACAGGCTCGATATCCATAGCGGCGATGAAATCGAGGATCTCGCAAAATCTTTTAATTCCATGGCGGAGAAAATACAGACTTCCCATGAAACTCTTGAAACCCGGGTTAAGGAAAGAACCAGTGAACTGAGTGAAAAACTTGCAGAACTCATTGAAGCTAGAATTGAGACCGAAGAGGCTTTGGAGGATGCTCAACATAAGAATGCTGAACGAAATCAAGCCGAGAAAGCGCTAAGGGAGTCCAATGACAATCTGCTCCGCTTTAATAACCGTCTTGAGATATCGGCTAATGAGATCAAGTCGATAATGAAGCTAGTTGTTTACGATCCCGACTCAAAGGCGAGATTTACCAACAACACCCTGGTGCCATGCTGGGAAGAAACAAAATGCATGAAACATGATTGTCCAGCGCACGGGAATTTTGAAAACCTCAGGTGCTGGGAAACACCCGGGACATTGTGTTCTATTCTCCCGATGAAGAAAATTGAGAACAAGCTTAAGGAATGCAGGAATTGCATAGTATTTACAAAAGCCAGGCAGGATTCGATTTACGACCTTGGCGAGACATTTAATGAAATGCTTGCAATCCTGCAGGAAAAACAAAAAAATCTCCATGATAGTGAGCAAAAGTTCCGAAGCATAAGCGCGTCAGCCCAGGACGCCATTATAATGATAAATAATAATGGTGAAATTACCTTCTGGAATGCCGCAGCGGAAAAAATATTCGGATACACGAGCGATGAAATCATCGGAAAAAACCTCCACAAGGTTCTCGCTCCCGGAAAATTCCTTGAAGCCCACATCAGAGCATTCCCGGAATTCCAGAAAACCGGGAGTGGAGCGGCTATAGGAAAACTTATTGAACTTGAGGGAGTTCGGAAGGACGGTACCGAATTCCCGATAGAATTATCGGTTTCCTCAATCAAGCTGAATGAACAATGGCACGCAGTCGGGATTATCAGGGATATAACCGTTCGAAAACAGACTGAAGAACTGTTGCGACGGTCGGAGACTAAGTTCCACACTCTCTACGATTCGACCAGCGACGCGGTAATGCTGTGTGACGAAAAAGGCTTTTTCGATTGCAACGAGGCGACACTGGCGATCTTCGGTTGCGCTACCCATGAGGAGTTCTGTACGAAACATCCCGCCGATGTATCGCCGCCGGAGCAACCATGCGGTATAAATTCCCTTACACTGGCTAACCAGAGGATCGCTACTGCAATGGAAAAGGGCAGTAACCACTTCGAGTGGATGCATAAACGGATTGACACTGACAAGGCTTTTCATGCCGATGTGTTGCTCAATGCATTGGAACTGGATGGCAAGTTGGTTGTCCAAGCGACAGTCCGCGACATCAGTGAACTCAAACGGGCGGAGGAAGAACTTGAATCCACAAATCGGCAGCTTGAAAAGTCAATCGAGCGCGCGAATGAATTCGCCAAACAGGCTGAAATAGCCAACCATGCCAAAAGCGAATTTCTCGCTAACATGAGCCATGAAATCCGCACTCCGATGAATGGTGTAATCGGCATGACGAGCCTTCTTCTCGACACTAACCTCTCTGCCGAGCAGCAGGAATTCACCGAAACAATAAAAGATAGCTCGGATTCTCTTCTCGCCATCATTAATGACATACTGGATATTTCCAAAATTGAAGCCGGTAAGATTGAACTCGAGGATATCGATTTCAACCTGCTCATGCTGGTAGAAGAAACTTCAGATTCGCTCGCGTTCCGGGCATTCGAAAGGAATATTGAGCTGATCAGCATTATCGAACCGGATGTTCCGACGCAGCTCATCGGCGATCCGGGACGTCTACGCCAGGTTATTACCAACCTTGCAGGTAATGCAATAAAATTTACATCCAAAGGCGAAGTGGGGATCGATATTACCCTCGAACGTGAGGACGAGAAGACCGCATGGATTAAATTCGCGATTTCCGACACAGGTATTGGCATCCCCGCGGACCGTCTGGATGCATTATGGGAATCTTTCACACAGGTAGACGCTTCAACAACCCGGAAATATGGCGGCACCGGGCTTGGCCTTACGATATCCCGACAGCTTTCCGAATTAATGGGTGGTGAAATAGGAGTCGAGAGTGTAGAGGGTGAAGGATCGACATTCTGGTTTACCGTGCCTTTAAAGAAACAACCGTATGCCCCGATTCCATTTGATCTGGAAAACGAGAATATCAGCGGGACAAGGGTCCTTGGAGTAGACGATAATGTCACGAACAGGCGGCTGCTTTCAATCCTTATGAATAGCTGGCATTGCGATTATGAAGAGGCGCCGGACGCTCAAACCGCGCTTCAAAAACTCCGTGAAGCAGTTGAGGAAGGCAAACCGTTCAAAGTGGCGATCCTCGATATGCAGATGCCGAATATTGATGGCGAGACGTTGGGATCGTTGATAAAGAACGATCCGACTCTTCGCGAAACAAACCTCATTATGTTGACCTCGCTAATCAGGCGCGGAGACACTCCACGACTTGAGAAAGCCGGGTTCGCGGCATATATGACCAAGCCTGTTAAACAGTCCAGCTTATATAACTGCCTTGTTACGGTCATATCTGATAAACAGAAATCGAAGAATAATCATGCCGGAAGCATCGTCACGAAATATTCCGTGTCTGATGCCCGGAATAGCAACGCGAGAATCCTTCTTGCAGAGGATAATCCCATCAATCAGAAAGTCTCGTTGAAGGTCCTCGAGAAAATCGGGTACCGCGCTGAATTGGTTTCGAACGGGCTGGAAGTGATTAAAGCTCTTGAGTCCACCTGGTACGACCTTGTCCTGATGGATTGTCAGATGCCTGAAATGGACGGCTATGAAGCGACGCGTGTGATACGGGGAAGCGGTTCAAAAGTCCTTAACAGGGATATCCCGATTATCGCGATGACAGCGCATGCTCTTGCGGAAGATCGAGACCTGTGTTTGAGCGTCGGGATGGACGACTATCTCTCCAAACCCGTAAAACCTGCCGATCTTGCGCTATGCCTTGAGAAATGGCTGGTCCGAACGGAAAACCTGCCTATTAATAGACACGAATCGAATGACCATGTAATGGCTGAAGATATTTTCGACAGGAAAGGATTGCTTGATAGATTATTGGGCGATGAAAAAATACTTCCGGAAATTATAGAAGCATTTCTTTCGGATATGCCCCGCCAGATCCGGATTTTGAAAGAAGCTGCGGAGAAGAACGATACAGGCTGCGTAGGAATTCAGGCGCATACAATCAAGGGTTCAGCGGGAAATGTCGGCGCGGTTGCGATGCAGAAAGCCGCGCTTGAAATTGAGCAGGCTGTGAAAAATCCTGCCATTGAGAATATCGCATCGCTCATTTCAAGACTGGATGGACAATTTACCGCATTTAAAGAATTTTTCATGAACCAACCTGCCCGGAAAAAATAAGGCGGTCTGAATCACGGAAAGAATAGAAACCGGATTCTCGGGAAATCAAATCATACCCACTTCACTGAACGCAATTTTCGCGGGATCGACCTGTTAAACGTCGACCACGGATACCCAATAAGCAGACATCCGCAGACCTGGTTTTGTTTTGGGATGCCGTATTTTTCCCGTAATATCTTGTTGTGATCGATCGCCGGGGGGATCATGCCGTTTATGCAGCTTCCAAGGCTAAGCCCTTCCGCCGCGATCATCGCGTAGGTATATGCGATCACGCAGTTTTCAACGGGACTATCTTCGTTTTTATTAGCATGGAACAAAAGCATCGCGGGTGCATTATAAGCAAGATATTCTTTTCCCTCCGATGCGGCATTCAACATTCCCTTCGAAAGCGGGATGATCTGATCCACTATCGCTTTAAACATGGACGCCGGCATCATAGCGCGCATCATCAACCGCAATGCCGGATTTGAAAAAGCATAGATCCACCTTTTTATTTCATTCATAACAGGAGGGACAAGTTCCGCAACTTTCTCTTTTGAATCCAGCACTATAATCTCGACCCTGTGCGGCGGAATCGACATCGGGGCAAGCGAGACCGTGTCGATTATTTTGTCAATCAGCTCTTTCGGTACCGGTTTATTCTGATACCTCCGCGTACTTCTCCTTGCTTTGAGAAGGATTTCAAAATCGTCAAGCGACGGAAGCTTGTTGGGAAGATCGGTAAAATCTTTGTAATCGAAACCCTCGACCACTATCGCCTGTGTCGGGCAGACCGACATGCAGTGTCCGCAGAAAATGCACGCATGGAGTTTGTCGCTTCGCTCGTTAATTTTGGTTTCTTCAAGGATAAGATGTTCCTGGGGACAGACGCTTACACACCTCGAACATCGGATGCATTTTTCATGATCGACCCTGTTGCTCCCACTTGCCATTTTATTGCTTTACTAACTCCCTGGCGAAAATTTTCGCCATTTCGATAATTTCCGGGGTAATGTTCTCGTCCACTTCCGCGTTGTAACAATTCGGCACAAGGAAATGTCCCGCGTTAACGGTAGCGAGGAAGAACATCTCCATATCGAATGGTTTTTCCAATAAATCGAGGTTATTTTCAAGAGGTCCGCCCGATGTGGCAACGAGCGCGAACCTTTTACCGCCGACCAGAGATTTGTGATTCGGCCCACCGAAACCTGTCACAAGGCAGATCGACCGGTCGATCAGCGCTTTTATCTGCGACGAAAATCCCCAGCAATAAAGCGGCGTGGAAATTATCACCGCATCTGCGTCAATCATTTTCTCGAATATAAATTTCGCTTCATCGTCCTGTATGCAATCCGGTTCGTCCGGGTTATTTTTACACGCGAAACACGACATGCAGCCGTTAATTACAAAATCTACAACAGCGATATTCTCGACATCATGTCCCTGTTCGGCAAGTTCTTCCGCCATACACTCCAGTACTTTCGCAGTATTGCTATTTTTTCTCGGACTTCCGAGAATCGTCAGTACTTTCATTTAAAACTCCATCGTATCTCGTCAGAATTTTTTATCCGGTTAATCTGCCTTTTCCTGCTGCTGGATTTTCACCCATGTATCCTTCAGCGTCACAGTCCTGTTGTACACTTGATTTCCAACTGTCGAATCGGGATCGATACAGAAATAACCGAGCCTTTCGAACTGGCACTTGAATCCCGGCCCTTTTCCCGCAAGCGCGGGTTCGAGGCGGCAATTTTTCAGTACTTCCAGCGACGCCGGATTTATATAGTCGATCCAGTTCTTGCCCTCTTCAACTTCCGAGGTGTCGACAAGCGTGAAAAGGTTATCGTAGAGCCTGACCTCGGCTGGAATCGAATGTCCCGCCGACGCCCAGTGCATCGTGGCCTTGACCTTCCGACCGTCCGGAGCGCCCCCTCCGCGTGTTTCAGGATCGTAGGTGCATCTCAGCTCCACAATCTCGCCATTTTCATTTTTAATAACTTCATTGCACGTGATGAAATACGCATACCGCAGGCGCACTTCACGTCCGGGAGACAGCCGATAGAATTTTTTCGGCGGGTTCTCCATAAAATCGTCCTGCTCGATATATATCTCCCTCGAAAATGGAATTGTCCTCGTACCGGCGGACAGATCTTCGGGATTGTTCACGGCATCAAGGTGTTCCACCTGACCCTCAGGGAAATTTGTAATAACAACTTTCAACGGTCGCAGTACCGCCATATATCTCGGAGCGGACATATTTAATTCTTCGCGAAGGCAATGTTCGAGCATTGCGATATCGACAAGGTTTTCACGTTTCGCCATACCGATGCGTCCGCAAAAATCCCTTATTGATGCAGATGTATAGCCTCGCCTACGATAACCTGACAGGGTCGGCATGCGCGGATCGTCCCACCCGTTCACAATTCCCTTTTCGACTAACTGGATCAACCTGCGCTTGCTCATCACAGTGTACGACACATTTAGCCGCGCGAATTCGATCTGCTGCGGGTGATGGACGCCAAGCTGGTCGAGAAACCAGTCGTAGAGCGGCCTGTGATCCTCGAATTCAAGGCTGCACAGTGAATGCGTCACGCCCTCCATCGAATCCGACTGCCCATGCGCCCAGTCATACATCGGATAAATGCACCACTTGTCGCCGGTCCTGTAATGTGTTGCCCTAAGGATTCTGTACATCACCGGATCGCGCATGTTCAGATTCCCGTGCGCCATATCGATTTTCGCGCGAAGGGTTTTTGAGCCGTCCTCGAACTCGCCATTTTTCATTCTCACAAACAGGTCAAGGTTTTCTTCGATAGTCCTGTTTCTAAAGGGGCTTTCGCGACCAGGTTCGGTGAGTGTGCCACGGTAATCGCGGACTTGATCCGCGTTAAGTTCGCAGACAAATGCCTTGCCTTGTTTAATAAGTTCAATCGCCCACTCGTAAAGCCGGTCGTAATAACTCGAGGCATAATAGAGCCTGTCGCCCCAGTCGAATCCCATCCATCGAATGTCTTCCTTGATGGATTCTTCATACTCGACATCTTCTTTGGTAGGGTTGGTGTCGTCGAATCTGAGATTGCAGACGCCGCCGAATTCCTCGGCAATTCCAAAGTCGAGGCAGAACGCTTTCGCGTGCCCGATATGAAGGTAGCCGTTCGGTTCAGGCGGGAAGCGGGTCATAACGCGTCCGCCATTCTTTTTATTCTCTACATCCTCGGTAACTTTCGCCCTGATAAAATCAAGGCCGGGTGTCGGTTCGCCGGTTGACATATCCTATCCCCTCCAATGTTTTTCACAGAAGATCAGGATAACTGATTTCTATCACATCTCGGGGAATAATTCCAGCATGAAACCTTAACTCTCTTTCCCCCGCTCTATTTATAAAGATGGAGTCAGGGGGTGAGGTTTCCCCCATACACAGCCTGTCCGAGCGATATGCAACCGTCATTTGTCGGCATGATTCTGTGTGTTAAAACCCGAAAAGCATCTTCCTCAAGTTTTCTCCTTAATTCCTCATGCAGAAACCGGTTCATGAAACATCCTCCTGTCAGGCCGATTGTGTCAATCCCGGTTTTACCCCGCGCAATCCCTGAAACTCCGTATAAGATTTTAATAATAAGCTGATGGAAAAACCGCGCGATTTCCTTTGTTTGAGAGCCATTAATCCTCATTCTCACAAGCTCACGGATAATTTCGTTTCCATCGATGAGAAATCCCTGTTCATTGAGTATTATAAATTTTTCATAATTCCGGCTATCTGGTTTATATGATAATTCCAATGACCCTTCGCATGCGGCTTCCAGAAGCATCGGATACTGCCCGTCGAAATGCGCGAAATTTCCGATACCCGCGATAAACGCCGCCGCATCGAACAACCGTCCATGCTTCCGACCATCGCGATTTTATCCGGTGTAATTTTATCGAAAAGCGGTCGGAATTCATTGTCCAGCCCCGATCCTTTTTTCCAAAGCCGTCCCAGCGCCGACCTCCAGACTTCCTTCGTGGCCTTGTCCCCTCCCGGAAGCGGTGCGTAGGTGATATGTCCGAGACGTTTGAAATCCGTGACGCTTGTCTCGAAAATTTCCCCACCCCATATCGCGCCGTCGGTTCCGAATCCCGTCCCATCCATCACGAGCGCGAGGATTTTTTGATCGGTGATGTCATGCTCGGTCATCAATGCGATCGCATGCGCGTGATGATGCTGCAGTTTATAAACCGGAAGCCCGCTCTCCTCCTCCGCCCATCGTGTCGATTGATAGTCCGGATGCATGTCGCACACGACATATTCCGGCTTCACATCGAGAATTTTCGACTGATGCTCGATTGTCTCGCGAAGGTATTCGTATGTCTCGTACGTTTTCAAATCCCCGATATGCGGCGACACAAACGCTTTGTCGCCTCGAATATGGCATATTGTCGTTTTCAATTCCCCACCGACTCCAAGAACATTTGGCAATGGCTCGCGAAGGAAAATCGGCCTTGGGACATGCCCGCGACCCCATCTCCAGATCGTTGCGACCCCATCGCGGATTGTCGCGACCGAATCGTCAGCGCGACGGTGTATTTTCCGGTTGTGGATAAGAAAGCCGTCCGCGATTCCTTTCAGCCTTTCCAAAGCATCCTCATTTTCAAACGCAATAGGTTCATCAGATACATTCCCGCTTGTCATCACAAGCGCATGGAATGTATCAAATTCGCCTTCGCTCGGTCCGCCGATTTCTTCAGGAATCGCGATAGCTGATAAATCGTCGGGCGGATCAACAGGAAGCGGTCTGAAAAGTAAATGGTGAAGCGGGGCATAGGGAAGCATTATCCCGATTGTCTTTACCCCTCCAGTGACGCTTTCAAAATCCCCGCCTGCGATCGGCGATTCCGGATTTTCAGGAAGGATCACAATCGGCCTGGCCGGCGACAGCAGTGCTTTTTCAGCATCATCGTTGACTATTGCGAATTGCCGCGCCGACGAAATCCCCCCCACCATAACGGCTAGCGGTTTCGCCTCGCGATGTTTCCTTTCCCGCAGACGTTTTACAGCCTGGGAATTAATCGCGTCGCATGCAAGGTGAAATCCGCCGATCCCCTTTATCGCGACCAATCCCATTTTCATCCAGGAATTTCAATTTCGGACCACAGATTGGGCAACATGTCGGTTGAGCATGAAACCTCCTGTTACCCGGATTTTTATATTCCCCACTGCACATTTCGCACATCGGAAACTCGCGCATGACCGTTTTTTCGCGGTCGTACGGCAGATCCTCGATTATCGTAAATCTCGGTCCGCAATTCGTGCAGTTCAGAAACGGATATCTGTAACGAGGGTCGCGGGGATCGTACATTTCGCGAAGGCAGTCGGCGCAAACCGCCACATCGGGACTTATCAGAACCCTCTCGCCACCAATCTCTTTACTGGCCCTTATCTCAAACGAACCATAAACGTCGTCGTCCCGAATATCAGATATCTCGCTTTCGATTTTCACAATCTGAGCAAGCGGAGGAGTTTCATTTTTCAGACTTTCAAGAAATTGTCCAATCCGCTCCATTGAACCATCGACTTCAAGCTCCACTCCGCGAGAATCGTTGACAACCCATCCGGGCAGGCCGAATTTTGTCGCAAGCGAATGCACGAAAGGGCGGAATCCGACCCCCTGGACAACTCCTTTAATTTGAACATGCAGACGGTACATTGGTCTTAGCTCTTGTATTTCCGGGGACACCTTTTTTTGCCTGCCGGAGCCTAATCTAACAAGAAGATCTTTCCCAGGCAAAAATAAGGTGTCCCCTTCCCCGGTCGCAAAAAATGGTCAATAAGCATTATAATGTCAGCAATGAATTATAAAGGGTCCAGCTTATGAATAAATCCCTTACTCGCATTTTTCTTGCCGCAATCGCTATCGGAATTTTCCTTGCCGGATGCTCAAACCGTGGAGAACCCCCCGAAAGCGAAGAGCCTGTCGTGATCGAACAGGGCTCCACTGTCCAGCCCGATATCAACTCCGATCCATCCCACGACGTCAGCCTCGCGCCGATATTCCCCGGCGCACAGAAACTCCCCGGGAGTGCGGATTCCGATGATCAGCGCGAATCCTACATCACTCGCGCCCCGTACGAATTGGTAGAGCAATATTACACTGAATTTTTTAAATACGGCGAAGCGCAACCCGAGGAAATTCCATCGACCACTTACAATGTCAATACAATTTTCAGTCGCGACGATGACGGGCGTCGTCAGACGGCGCTATGGGTCAATCCCGACGATGGTCCCAATGGGGGCTTAAAGGTACTATTGAAGGAATACGAGACACAGAGCGCCGTCCAGATTATCCTGACCGATCTCGCCGAAACGCCTCCCGGTATCAATCCGGTCGGCATGTACCTTACTCCGGAAGAAATGGACGCATACCTCGATGATTATAATCGTCAGCAGGCCGAGATTGAAGCCCAGCGCCAGGAAACGGAAAGCAATGCTGTCGAGCCGCCGGTCGCCGGGGAGACACCCGATGATTCCGGGAACGAATCTACATCGTCTGACGAAAGCGAAGGGGTTGAGTGACAAATGCCGGATCGATGGGTGCTTGTGATCGCCGCAAGTTACTGGCAGATTCCACTTATCGAAACAGTCCGGAGGCTTGGCTTCAAGGCATTGGCGATCGACCGTAATCCCGATGCGCCGGGCGCGAAAATCGCAGATAAATTCGCGCCTGTCGATATCACCGATGGCGAATCGACAATCAACCTCGCAAAAATGATGAAAGTCAGCGGGGTGGTTTCCGACCAGACAGATTTATCCGTCCCGACACTCGCGAAAGTCACATCGGCGCTCGGACTTCCCGGCCCATCCCCTGAGGTCGCCTTCAACACTACCAATAAAGCACGTATGCGAGAACTCGCGAAAAAAGCCGGACTGAAAAATCCAAGGTTTCGTGTCTTCTCATCGGTAGACAATGCGAAAAATGCGATCGACGAGGATCATGAAGATGCTCCCGGGGGCGTAGGGCTTCCATGCGTCGTCAAACCGACCGATTCGCAGGCAAGCCGCGGGGTACAGAAAATCGAGTATCGAAAAGACCTTGTCCCTGCAGTTGAAGAGGCATTCCAATTTTCACGCGAAGGCAGAATTCTTGTCGAGGAATATATCAAAGGTACGGAAGTGACGGTCGAGGGATGCAGGTATGCGGGCGTGACGCATCTTCTGGGAGTTTCCGCAAAACGCCATACGCCTCCACCGCATATTATTGCGATGAATCTCGATTTTCCCGCGCCATTTCCAGTGGAAACGCACGAAAAAATCCATGAGACCTACAATAAATTAGTCGATGCCCTTGGAATTGTCGCGGGGAGTGTCCACGGCGAATTGATCGTATCCAGCGATGGAATTTACCTTGTTGAGATGGCGAATCGCGGCGGCGGCAGCGGGACATCGAGCCATGTTGTCCCCGCGATTTCAGGTGTCGACCTTCTCGAAGCGAATGTCTGGTACTCGGTCGGAGATGAGCGTCCTGTTCAAAGAACCATGGACAGGGCAAGCGTGCTCAGATTTATGGTATTTCCGCCGGGGAAAGTCAGGGAAATTCTTGGCCTGGAAAAAGCGCAGCAAATCCCCGGCGTAGTCCGAACGGATTTGTATATCAAGCCGGGCGACACACTCGTCCCCCCGGTAATGGACACACAGCGTCACGGGTATATCATTACTGTCAGCGAGGCTCTAGAGGAAGCGCAGAAGGTAGCGGATGAGGTGGAGAAAGCGATCTCGATAGTTTATGAGTAATTTGTGGCTGTTGAAAAAATCCCTGATCCCGAAAAGCCTGTCCTACATGGTGTTTAAGAAATTCAGGCTTTTTTAAGAGTCACAATTTAGACTGTTTTACGTGGTTAAGATTCACCAATCTCAAAATCATAAAGCCCAATTAGGTCTCGGCGGTTTTCTTAACACAATCACCCCAAGCGATAACCACCGACCCTCATCCTCAATCACCGCTTTTCTGAAACTGTCGGGTATGAGCCCTTTCGGAGCGATATCCAGCCATTCCTTCCACAGATCCCACGTCCCGTGGATATACTCCGCGACAGCGATATGGAATCCTTCCTTTGAATATTGAAGCGCCGTCCATGCAGGCGTCCTCAACCGCGCGGCATGAAAATCCAACAATCCATTTTCCATATATTTCGGGGTGTCATTCTGAAGACTCGTCGGACCCGCGAATCCGACCATCCCTCCCGGCTTAATCACCCTTAAAAGTTCATCGGCAAGTTTAGAGGACGATGGCGTAAAAAATGGATTCCCCAGGCAAAAGATGCGGTCGAATTCTTCCGATGGCACGGGGAGGGATAATTTCTCCCCCGGAATTACGTTGACAAGGTCCGATACGCCAAGCTCGCGCGCAGCGTCCTCCACGCGAAGTTCGCACCTTGGATCCTGCACTAAGCTCGTGACCCTTAGCCCGAATTCCTTGGCGATTATTGCCGCGAGGATTTCAGGACCCGGGCAGAAATCGAGCCAGTGCTGGCCCTGTTCCGGTTCCAGCGCACTGATAAGCGCGGACGCAAGGTTTGCGGCGCCGGGCGCGACATTCAGTTCCTTAAGGAATTTGTGGGAATAATTCTCCCAGGGAATTTTGAATTCCGGTTTCATCAATAGGAATAGTACACAAAAAAATCGCGACCGTCTATGCGGTCGCGATGATTAAGCGTCCTTTGAAATTGTATGCCGGCTGGAAAGCGGGTGAACACAAGACTTAAAAATCGATATTTGGATGCATCCTTACAAAAGTACGGTTTACCAGTAGGTAACCTCAATAACTCCTCCGAATTGCCATTGCTCATTTTTACTGACGTAGAAAATGTGAAGCACATTGTCCGATGTCATTACAGGATACGGTTGAGTCAGATGAAAGCCGAGAGGAAGCGGGCCGATGTAAAAACTGTCGGGCGCACTCCAATTTACCCCATCGCTCGACTTGCACATGTATATGTATGTATCCTGCGTAAATGTAACGTAGATTTTATTATTCGAGTTAGTGACGATCCCAATGTGATTCTCAAGAAATCCCTGCCAGATTCCATCAACTTTATAAATAGGTTGAGGAGCGGTCCATGTTTCACCCAGGTCCGTGGATTGTGCGTAATCGATCCACATGGCATTGTCATCGAACACCCTCCATGCCGCGTGAAGTGTCCCGGACGAATCCATCGCGAGCGCTACTGAGTCGACCGTTTCGCCCGGACTTGCCTGATAAATAGTAAATGACTCATGATCAAAGACGCTTGATTTCGATACCCTTGTAAGTTTCGCGGCGACGTTGTAACCATACTGGCGGTAAGCGATGTAATGATACGTGTCGTCGCGGACAGCGGCATTGCAGTTGGATGTCGCACAGATTGCATCGTCATATATCGGAAGAAGATCCGGATCCTGATACTGCTGACCCCAGTAATCTCGACCCGCGCCCCCTAACTCCGGACCGGGATCGCCCATAAATTGAACGGTATACACGTTCAGAAAAGAGCCGTCATCATCGGGAAGCATCAGAGTGTCAAGATACGTCGAGCCCCAGAGATATGTGTAGTCCCATGAGCCAGCGCCATTCCATCTTATCGCGTGTCGGTCCCTATCAGATAGAGGATTTTCGTGGAATGCCCAGCCCCGGAACGATCCATAAACAGTATGCCCCGACTCGCCCCGCGTGAT
>JAPKYR010000227.1 GCA_026394215.1 bacterium | reverse complement strand
ATACTTGGAGCTCCGATATGGACGGTTGTATTATTAATCTATACCTATTTGATTCTTCATTGTCACTGTTGTACGTTTCGACAATTCCTTCCCCCTTCGATGCTTGGGTGCTGGGCTTGTTTCCTTCTCAAGACGATAGTTTCTGGGTACTCTACATGACCAGCGAAAACGAGTTCTCTGATCAAGCTCATTTTGAAAGGAATATGGTTAGATTCTTTGCAAATGGAACAATTAGTACCCCTGAGATTCAGTACTCAGGCAATGAGTCTGATGCGGGTCCCCAGCAAACCAGGTTCATAACTCCCAGCGGCTGTCCCATTCAGAGCGTAACCGATCAGTATGGATATACTTACAGGGGATTTGATGAGACTCAAGATGCAACAATGGGCAGGTTTTCACCTGAAGGCGATCTTGTCTTTACTCACAATATACCGTTTGATCCAAAATGGCATTGGCATCCTAGTTTTTTATATAACTATTTCGTTTCCTGGTCTGGTGATTTCTACACTCTACACGCATCAGATGAAGGAACCGTGCTGACGAAATACACGCTCTACATGGAGTAGACACAGGACGATTTTCACGTAGTGAATTTGGAGTAATGAATGGGACTTCGACGGCGATCTTATTTTCTCCGAACCCGTCGACGACTCCTACACCGGCGATCCCGCAAACCCGACGCACAATTACACGTCCGACTACACCGGTCCGGTCAACCTCCGCGTCAACGACCCACACAGCGCCTCCTCCACCTACACCTGGACGATTGTGGTTGATATCCAATAGACAGCCCATTTGTACATGCCTGAGTTTTTCTTCCGGAATATTAGATTTTCGCGCAAATATTCGAGAATCCATGCTAAATGTGCTAAAATTTTATTGGGGATATAAAAGAGAGTCGGTATCCGGAGGTCGATCTATTTGGTAAAACGTCTCAAGGACGATGAAGTCACAACACTAACCTTCCATTTCAGGAACGATCTAGAAGCGGTACAGGTCCTGGGCGTCGCGGACCGTAATCTCAGGGTGATCCAGCAGAACACCCCTGCGAGGGTCGTCCCCAGAGGCTCGTCCGTAAGAATCACCGGTCCGGTCCATGAGGTAGCCCTCGTGCAGCAGCTTCTCGGTCTTCTCGTAAAACAGGCGCAGGCAGGCGACGAGTTATCCGAGGACGATATAGAGAGATTTTATCATCAGGAACGAAGCCGCGAGGTCGAAACCGATGTGCCTCCGGACGAAGAGCATGGCGCCCCTGAATCGCCGAAGCCATCCGGCCACGCATTCGACGGACTTGTTATCGACGGTGGGCTGATCAAAATCCGCCCGAGAACCGAAGGTCAGGCGAACTATGTGCGATGCATGAAGGAAAACGCGATCACATTCTGCGCCGGACCCGCCGGAACCGGAAAAACATATCTCGCGGTCGCGATGGCGGTAAATAACTTAAGCAGGGGAACCGTCCAGAGGATTATCCTGACCCGTCCCGCTGTGGAAGCCGGTGAAAGCCTCGGATATCTTCCCGGAACTTTTCAGGACAAGGTCGATCCATATTTCCGTCCTTTGTACGATGCTTTATATGATATGCTCGGGGTCGAAAAGACAAGGCGTCTTATCGACCGTGAAGTTATCGAGATCGCGCCGCTTGCATATATGAGAGGCCGCACTCTTAACAAAAGCTACATCATTCTCGACGAAGCCCAGAACACGACCGCGAACCAGATGAAAATGTTTTTAACGAGGATGGGACCCCTGTCGCGAATGGTCATCACCGGCGACCCAAGCCAGGTCGACCTTGGGACGCGCGAGACGTCCGGGCTTGCCCACGCGCTTTATGTCCTGTCGCAAATTCAGGGAATCGCCTTTGTGAACCTTGGCAAGGGCGACATAGTCCGCCACTCGCTTGTGCAGCAGATTGTCGAAGCGTACGAACAAGCTGAGTCGAAAGGTTCAAAATCCGAAAAATAAAAAGAGCTGTCCCGGGACATCAATGAGGGTTGGATTTCCTGGCACCGGCAGACCCCATTTTAAGGCGCCAACAAGTCCGAACCAAGCACCACGACGATTTCCTGCTCGACAGTCATTACCAGGAATTCAATGTCGCTTATAACCTCACCGGGAGCGACGTTAATTGTATACTCGGTTGAATCGACAGCCTCATTATTTTCAGGGAGTGTTTCACTTCTGATTTTCAGGGTATATGTGCCTGGCGCCAGGTCGGAAAAGACAAAATGACCGAGATCATCCGCATGCCTGAAGTCGCTTCCCGATTCGTTTTTCAGTTCAATCAGTATCCCTCCTAAAGGCGCATCAGTCTTGATTTCACCATCGGCAGCAGAACTCTCAAGACGAACATAACCTTCGACAGTAGCGTATTGGATCATCGGGATTTCCATTTCAACCGTCGATCCGGCTTCCATAGCGAAATGTGCAGGCAGGTCGATTTCAGGTGCCAGCCCAATGTTCAAAGTGGCGGTATCCAGATTCAATGTGTAATCGCCGGGAGATAATGCGGGGAATATAAAATACCCGCTGTCGTTTGTCACAGCCTCGAATCCATCGACAAGGACTCTTACACCCGAAATTCCCCGGTCAGGATCATTTGACAAAAACAGCCTGCCCTCAAGTCGTCCCATAATTGGGACTATATTCAAGGGTATGCTGATTGGAGAGTCGTATTCAAGAGCTATTTCGATGTTATTTCCAAAAGAATCCAATAAACTGCGTAAATGCAGGCGAAGCCTGCGGCCCTCCGACATGGTCCAACCAAGCGATCCGACGATGTTAGTGCGCTGGCCCGATGAGTTTCCGATATTTCTTTCAATATTCGATGAGAGATCAAAGTTGCGGCCGAGACGAAGGTTGCAGCCCAGACCAGCGCTTGTAAGATGCCTTGTTAACTCGCCAGTATTCAGCGAGGATCGACCGGAGGTCAGGTTAAACCGCAATGATGCGCTATCATTGACCCGCGCGACACACTGGAGTTGAAGTGAGCGGTTCCTTTCAATGTCGCCGGTAAGCTGGTCGTTAATGGTCTGAAGCCGGTACACTGTTGAGGCATAAACGTTGTTGAAATTAACCGAATAGGAGTATTCTGTCGAGATTCTTCTCTCATCAAGAGACCATTCCGCGACATCAACATCCCTCTCTGACCGACGGGTTACGCCCAAACGCCCGAAACCATCTATGGTCCAGGCTCCGCCCAAAGTTAAGTCTCTTGCATGAATGGCTTCCTCGTCCGGATCGTTATTTATATTGTTGCGGGATATGTTGTAATTTGCCCACAGGTTAATATTATCGATTGGACGGAAGGACATATCGAAGCGTCCGATTCGGTCGTCCCGATACCCGCCGCGGAAATCATCATCTGCCTGGAGCCACTCGTAGTTCAGCGATAATCCCTCGATTCTGTACCTTCCGCTTAACCGCCAGGCTTCATTAAAACCCGAGTTCGGAGAATCCGTGCCTGCGAATTCGCCCGCGATTGTCGCGCCGGTAAACGGAGTGAAAGCCGCATATAAGCCAAGGTTTGTCGCCGAGTTGTCCGTAGTATCATTCTCGCTGCGACTCCCGGATTCGGTGTTTCTCAATGCGGTCAATCGGGTTATTGCCGTTTCGCCCAAGTCAATAATAAGTTGGATACCGGCATCCGTTTCCGGACGGCTGCCTCTCGTATGAGTATAAAAAGCACGGTAGCCGATGTCCCCGTCCTTATAAAGAATGTCTCCCCCACGACCCCATAGATAATGCTCGAGAAGCGGCGATCCCAGGTCGAGAGAGAAGTCCCCGGCACGGATGTATCCGAGATTGTCATCCATGTAAGATGCTGAAATCCTCTGGTCTTCGATGAAGGCTCCCGGCGAGTTTCCTCCCAGGAGAAGATTCACGGGTCCTACAACAAGTTGTCGATTCTCATCTAGGTCGCATCTGAGAGGGCCAATTCCCACCGAGAAAGCGGCTTCCTCATTATCTACCAGATCGGCAATGAGATTTACGTAACCATGCAGTGGAGGGTAGATAGACTGCTGGGCAACCTGGGAAGCGGCAATCCTGATCGAAGTTACCGCCTGAGCGGCTATTTCTGCTTCCGGCTCATCGAGACGAGCATAGAGCGACAGATGCAGGTCTGTGGAATTTGCCAGGTTTTGGGGGCTATGGACATTAACGGTGATTATATCAGTCTGACGGGGCTCCATAATATGTATCGGATCGGATGGTTCTACAACAATATCCCAATCCTGGTTTGCCTGGACCTCGATTCGCACACGTTCAGAGGAATTTCCGAGGTTCGACAACATGAAGGTTTGCGTAATCCAGTCTCCCGCAGCAATGTCCGGTTGATCCTGTCCGGTGGAGTGGATTTCCAGACGGGTCATCTTGACGATGGTGACCTTGACCTGGACACTTGAGCCATGCGATGGGTCTTCCTCGGGAAACGCGTTAAGGAAGATTTCTGATTCTCCAGGCGGAGCATCAATCGGCACAGCAAGCGAGATAAAAGAAATACCCGTTTCACCCGAGTCCAGCTCAAAGATTTCCGGATTGATAGAAAATTCCCAGTCGGGAGGGGGAACGGCACTGATCCGGATGGTCCGGCGATCCTGGAAGGTATTAGTGACCCGGATACTTGCGGTAATTATGTCGCCGGGGCTGGGGGACACATTTGCGGGGGATAGGAGTTGCAGGCATGGAGTTGACGGTTGGCCGGATTGGGCAATTGCCTGCGAGTTCGAAGCCAGAATCGCCATTGCAGGGATCATAAAGAGCCAGTGCGCGAATGAGAATCTGAATTGCATCCCTATGGGTAAAAACTGAAGTAAACTCTTCAGCGCGATGAAAGGATGCTTGTTGAAAATCGGGCTGTGCCGAGAGTCCGGAGCCTGGAAATCCTTAGTGGATTCTGCGTAAGCCTGCTTATGTCGGGAAAATTTCAACATGTCCCAGCCGGGTTTGTTCACCTTCCACCAGTTACATTATCTTGTGCAGTAATGTTACTGGATGTGAGGTCCAGCACCTGTTGTGCGGCTATTAACGTTGTGGCGCCATAGTCGGCGATTACCATCGCCAGGTAACGTCCGGGAGCGACCGACAGGTCTCTCACTTCGAAGATATAGTTGCGGGCGCTCTCGGGAAGAAGGGTCTGATCAATATAGTCCTGCCTGTATACCACTTCTCCTGCTGTATCCCGCAACTCGAGCCACACCTCGGGCCTCAGATAAATATTGCCGAGATTCTCGAGAATTGCCGTGATGTCAAGTCCCTGCTCAGCCTGGGCGATGTCGAGAGACCTGAATGTGACGTTGCGTATCTCGGTACCCTCAATGGTCGTGTAGATCTGGAGTGCGTAACGGAATGCCACTGAAATCCCGACCTGCATCGCATCGGGGCGAGGTGTCATGTCGCCAGGCTCCTCAACCGGGACATTTTCGATGAAGATCACAGCCCAATAGCTGCCATTCAGGTTTATATCGACCGGGACATTGATTTCAAAACGAATGTCTTTTGTCTCACCGGGTTCGATAGTCATGCGTTCAGGGCTGAAAATCAGCCATTCGGTAAGTGAGCGGTCCTCGTTGCCGGTAGGGAGGTCAAAGCTATAGCCCGAAGTCTGTCCGGACACGCGTACCCAGTCGCCGGCATATATCCTGATATTTATGGATTCGTCTGAGATATTCGTGACAGGAATAGCGTCGCTGAAACTGTCGCCATTGTTCAATACTGATTCTGCACGTCCAAAAGCGACAGAGAAGTTCTGGGCTTTGGCAGTCTGCGCGTAAAATCCGGTGAAGACCAGAACCATGGAAGTCAGGACAGCCGTATTTAAGAATTTTTTTCTCGCGGTTCCGTTAAGCATAAATATATCTCCAGTATCAGCACCGTCTCATATTGTGCGGGTGATTCCCGGCCGAAAGGCGATGCATGATGTCAAATATGGCTTTATAAAATTTATATATGTATTAGTCGGCGAATCCCGGAAATGGATGATGTTTTTCACACTGGCGCTATAGTAAACTCAAGGTCCGCCTGGTAGCTGCCGGGCGCGTCCTGAACCCAGTCAAGGAGGACTTTTATATCGATATAGATGACTCCGGAGCCTGCCACATCGCTGTCGACTTCAGTATCGGACTGTGTCATTGGAATCCAGACGGATTCCGTCGATAGTTTCCATTGCAGGTCGCTCAGGAGTTTCGTGTACAAACCTCCATCGCTCATCCCAAGATCCGCGTCGAGCGACCGGACTGTAATGCTCCAGTCGACATCGTCTTCCCAGGAGATTGGGTGATTTTGAAGCAGAGCGTAACCCGCTTCAAATTCGGTTTCGCCGACAATCCCCAGGACAATGTCATTTACTGCGATCGATTCCACAGCAAAGACTGGCGTCCGGGTCAGCAGTCCTGCAATAAGAAAACAGCAGGTGAGTAGAGGAATTCGCAGATGATGCATTTTCATGGCGCTGTCAACTCGATAACAATGTATGTATATGAGTACTCGCCGGGTTCATCAGTCACCAGGTCGAGGGCAATTTTAATGCTTACGGGATAATCACCCTCTTCGACTGGTCCTCCAGTGGTGACCTCGGCTGGCGAAGTAGTGAGCGCGGCATAATCGCCCGCTCCATATTTCCAGTAAATGTCGCCCACAGGCTTTGACCATGGACCTGTCCAGGTAGCTTGCGATCCCGTGATTGTGAGTACCCAGTCAACGTTAGTACTGACGGTCAGGCCCAGGTCTTGCGGAGTTGTCTCTCCCGCCAGCAATTCAGACAGGACAGGCGTAAAAAACATCGTACCGCTTCCCGCGGTGATCGAACTGACTGACGGCACTGACATGGAGAAGGCGGATTGGTCGTTCGCCGCCCATACTGCATACGGATGAAGCAGAAGCCCTCCAGTGGCAATCGCCAGGAATACCAGAATGGTTAGGATTCTTTTACTAAAGTGACTCATTGGCTGACCCCGGTACTTTCAGATTTATACACACTCCACCGCTGAAGCTGTATCTCCGTGAGAGGTGGAGATGTCAAGAATAATGTCATCTGAATGGACCTTTTTTCAACATCAATATTATATTTACCTTTCATTAATATCATGGCCCGGAGTGCTAAGTTTTACTCTTATTAAGTTACATGAATGGAAAAAAACCGATGCATACCTTATCTGCATCGGCATGAGGGAGTCCCGGCAATTTAATGGAATGATCTAAAAAAATGGGAAGAAGACCCGGAGAATCAAACCCGGATCACCTCCCATTGGCCGGTGGGTAAAGCACAATTCAGGCAATCAGACCATTGATACAGTCAGTTCGATTGTGCAGTCCGGTGTTTTCTCGGCTTCAGGCCATGGAACGGTCAGCAGTACCTGCCAAAGTGCGCCTGCAACATTATCCCCAGCGTTACCGGTATCGACTATATCAGCGCCGATTTCGTCCAGAGTCACGGCGTTGACGGAGAGAGTCCACGCTGCATTCCAGTCAGCAGCCGTCTGGCCATTCTGGACACCGTCGAGGATGAGGCCAACGACCTGCCAGTTGTGGTTAGTGGTCAGATCATAGTCTACATCGCCTATATCGGTGGCGGCATCGTATTCGGCGAACGCATCAATTGTGCATGTCAAAGGCGCCGCGTTATTCGTAATGAAGTCAATGAACGGGTTAATTGTAAGCTCAACATCTACCGTATGGGTATCTCCAGCCATTGCTGGTGCCGCAAAGACCAGAACAGCTATTAATGAAATTAAGAAAATTCGCATCTCTTTCTCCTTCCTGTACGCCTTATCAGCGTGATATTCATCCAAGTCGAGAATTTTCCTGAAGGTTCCCCGGGACTTGGATCGATTTGGGAATCCTATAGTAATGTCGAGACTATAAAGGTGATGGTATTAATCTGTCTATATACCATCTAAATTCATAACTATATTTCCCATATACTGATTTATCGACAATGCAAGCGATTCCTGACCATGGTTTCCGGTTTTCTTTATTTAATTTCTCAATGCGATATCGCGATTATTTCGTCGCATGGTTAAAAATCAGGAATATTTTTCCGCCTATTTCCGAATGAGGTAGCTGGGATTGTGGTATCTTGTATAGGATCTACACCGCGACATTAGTCCGGTTACCTTTAAAATGGGGGAAGGAAAAATTACAATAGAATACAGATTCTATTACTGGAGAATTAAAGATGAGAGCATCTTTTCGTGTCATTTTAATTTTAGCGGTTACTTTGCTGCTCATTTCAGGATGTTCCGGTCGTGAGGCCCCCTCCGCTCCGAATATGGCGGGCAATCCCGGTATTGGTCAGGAGATTGCGGACAATAATCGCGATGTGTCGGGATCACAGGATAACCACATCTGCCTGCTTTACAACCAGATACAGTTTGATCTGTCTGACCCGGCGAATCCTAAGTATGAAGTAATTCCGATGCGCGGGGAACTGGTCCATCTGAATATCCTCAAAATACTGGAAGCCGGGATTTGCACAAACTGCTTTCAGATTGTCGGATTGACTCTAATTTCGCCGGGGACATACGATATCGATATCCAGATAACACACCCAATCGCCGACCTTCAATATTCGATTTTCGATGTCCGCGGGATAATGATGTTCCACGGAACCCATTCATTTCCGGCATCGGGAAGCATAATGTCGGACACGAACCTGGGAGATGGCGCTCTACTGAACCCGGACGGTTACACATCGCTATACAACGGCACGACGCAGGGGTTGGCTGGTCCGCTGTTTACATACTATGCAGGGAAATTGTCCACACCCGTGATTCCGAACTCGGATATCAACGGTTATCTAAGACATAATTCTGAAACGACAAGGAACGCGTTTTTTGCTGGTGAGTCGGTTACCAGAACCTATACATTGAAATTCCCGACCTCAGGTCCTTTTGAACTTGGATACGCGGTCGACTGCAACTGGGATATCCCGACAACAACACCGGTAATCGATCCGTTAACCCAGCTCCCTCCGGAAGCAAACTGCCCGGAACCTTACAGAGTGGAAGCCTCAAGTTCCAGCATCAATCCCTACTCCAATGCGACTGTGACTATCGATGTTTATGACTGGCAGGGCAAGACATCGCATGCCGACCCCGTATTGGAATGCCCGGATTTATTCGATGGGGCTTTGACCGGGGTGTTTATAGCGGATGGATCGAATTACACCCGATATTCGACAATGGTAAGCAATGTAAAATCAGCGCCTGACGGTATTTATAAATGCCTGATCAGCGTATTGGATAATGCGAACGATCCGGTAAATACGCCATGGCTTGATCTTACCGCTTACCAGGTGGTCGACATAACGGTATCGCACGATTTCAATCTGACAGAAGTTACACCGCCCGGATTAAACCAATGCACTGAGGACTATGAAGTTTCCGGAAACTACCTGTTTATTGCAGCATATTTTAACGGAATTCAGGTTTATGACATCACAAATCCGGACAATCCTGTCTGGGTGAGGCAGATTCCAATCCCTGGCTTTTCAGAGGTATTTGACATGACGATTTCCGGCGGTTATTTGTACGCTGCAACATATTATCAAAATGTCATGGTTATCGACATTGACCCTATCGACCAGGCTTCAGTAGTTGGGAGTCTGGACACTAGCCCGGTAGGCATTGCTATTGCGTGCAATGGTACAACCGTCTATACCGCCGGACCGACATATCCCGACGGGGAATTCAGCATAGTCGATGCGACGGACCCGACTGCTCCAACCGAGACAATATCGCTGCCTTTAGTGGGTTATCCGGTAGCCGTTGAGTATTCAATTGGTTATGCCTACGTTGTAACAGATTCCAATTTTTACATAATTGATGTCGATCCTCCAGCGTCAGCGTCGATTGTAACTACTATTGCGACAGGCGGCAATGGTCAGAATGTAGCTATAGACGGAGGATATGCTTACCTCGCGAATAATATCGGGCTTCAGATCGTCGATATAGATCCCCCGGTATCGGCGTCGATTATCAATACCGTCACGCTTGGCGATTCATGTTATGCCGTGGATGTGAAGGACGGATACGCATTCGCCGCAGACATGTCCTCAGGAATTGAAATCGTCGATGTGGACCCTCCTGGAGCAGCATCGGTCGTGAACTCGGTGCTCTATCCGGGCTTTATGAGTGAAGCAAGGATAAACGGTAATTATCTGATCGCCGGTGCTCTCGGAAGAACTCTAATGATAGATATTACTAATCCCATGGCTGCTTCTATAAACAAAGTCATTGATTATCCCGGCTCTGTCTTTGAGGTTGCGGCAAGCGGCATCACAATGCTTCTGGCAAATGCCGACTGCGGGACTCTTGTTGTGGACGTGTCAAACCCGGAAGACCCGCAAATTGCAAATTCTCTTGACATCATGCAGTCATGGGCAGTCGATATCGATGGCAATTACGGATATACACTTGGTGGGGCCGGCCTGTCAATAATCGATATGTCGACGCCCGGTTCTGAGACTGTTATCAAAGAAGTGTTTGTATCCAATGGTTCCATGGAAGTTTTAGCTGCATCAGGCTATGCATATGTAGCAGCCTCGTCTCAGGGATTAGTGATTGTAGATGTGGATCCGCCCGCGACGGCTTCGGTCGTGGCTACCGTTCCAACCACACTTCAGGCGAATGGTGTGGATATTTATAATGGCTACGCTTTTGTTGCCGAGGGATTATACCCGAACGGGATATTGGGAATTATAGATATTGAACCACCAGGGGCGGCAACTGAGGTTCACACTGTTGACCTTCCATCTGAAGCATATGAAGTGAAAATCGTTGGTAATTACGCGTACATAGCGGATTCGTATTCCGCTCTCCAGGTTGTCGATATAAGCGACCCCCTTACCGCGAGCCTTGTAGGTTCGGCAGTTCTGACTGGCGATGCAGCCCAATCAATAGATTATGACAATGGGTATCTTTTCGTAAACGATTACAGCTCTGGGTTTGAAGTGATAGATATTTCTAATCCAGTTCTTCCGGTTGAATTAACGCATCTGCAAACACCGGGATTTAATCTCGATGTCGACGTTCAGGGGAATTACGCGTATTTGGCAAGCTATTACGGAGGAGTCAGGATAGTCAGGCTGTATTAGACCAATTCCACTTGAAACTTATTTTTACGGCTCGGCAGGAGCCTCACCCTCCCATTTCGTGCAACCTTCAATCAATACCGCAAGGTTGGAGTGGGAGGTCGAGGCTCCTGCCGAGTCGATTTTTTATGCTATGAAATAAAAGCATTTTCAACTGCCCCGGGACTTGGTATATTCGGGAAATCCTATAGTAATATTGTGTTATATTTTGTACAATCTACACGGCGACTAAAGTCCGGTTTGCTGCAACACAAGGGAGAGTAAAAATACATTAAAATACAGCTTCTAATACTGGAGGGTCAAAGATGATTAAATCTATTCGTGTCATTTTAATTTTAGTAGTTACTTTGCTGCTCGTTTCCGGGTGTTCCGGCCATGAGGCCCCCTCTGCCCCGGATCTGGCGGGCAATCCCGGTATTGGTCAGGAGATTGCGGACAGCAATCGCGTGTTGTCAGAATCACAGGACAACCACATATGCCTGCTTTACAACCAGATACAGTTTGATCTGTCTGACCCGGCGAATCCAACCTACGAAGTAATACCGGTGCGCGGGGGACTGGTGCATCTGAATATCCTCAAGCTGCTGGATGCCGGGATATGCACAAACTGCTTCCAGATTGCCAGCGTAAACGTTCCCGAGCCCGGATTATTAAATGTCGATATCAGAATCGTTCACCCGATTGCGGATCTTCAATATTCGATTTTCGATGTACGCGGGATAATGATGTTCCACGGAAGCCACTCATTTCCGGCGTCAGGAAGCATAATGTCGGACTCGGTATTGGGAGATGCCGTTCTTCTTAACCCGAACGGGTATACATCGCTATACAACCCCGCGACGCAGGGATTGGCGGGTCCCTTTTTTACGTATTTTCCCGGACACTTGGCCACATCAGCAATTCCAAATTCAAATGTCAACGGCTACATTCGACATAGTACTGAATCGACCAGGCATGCGTTTTTCGCTGGGCAATCGGTTACAAGAACCTATCAATTAAGAATGCCGACCGTAGGCGCGTTCGAACTTGGATACGCTGTCGACGCTAACTGGGCAGTGCCAACCACGACGCCTGTTACAAATCCGCTGACCCAGTTACCTCCGGAAGCAAACTGCCCGGAACCTTATAGAATTGAAGCCTCAAGTTCAAGCATCAATCCATTCAGTAATGCGACTGTGACCATCGATGTTTATGACTGGCAGGGCATGGCATCGCATGCCGATCCCGTATTGGAATGCCCGGAACTATTCAATGGAACTTTGACCGCTGCATTTTTGTCGTATGGCTCGAATTACACCAGATTTTCGGTAACAGCAAGCAACACGAACTCAGCGCCTGACGGTATTTATAAATGCCTGATAAGCGTTGAAGATTATACTAACGACCCGGTAAATACGCCATGGCTTGATCTTACGGCTTACCAGGTGGTCGATATCCACGTATCGCACACTTTCGATCCTACGGAAGTTACACCGCCCGGATTAAACCAGTGCACTGAGGACTATGAAATTTCCGGAAACCTCCTTTTTATTGGAGCCTATTTTAACGGTATCCAGGTTTACGACATCACCAATCCGAATAATCCTGTCTGGGTCAGGCAAATTCTAATCCCTGACTATGGAGAGACTTTGGACATGTCGATTTCCGGGGGCTATTTGTACGCTGCCGCCTGTTACGATACTGCCGTGGTTATCGATATTGATCCTATCGACCAGGCTTCAGCAGTCGGGAGTCTGGACCTTGGCCCGGTCACGGGAAGCACTATTATTGCATGCAATGGTTCGACAGTCTATACCGCCGGACCGACATATCCTAACGGCGAATTCAGAATAGTCGATGCATCGATTCCGACTGCTCCAACCGCTGTTATATC
>JAPKYR010000301.1 GCA_026394215.1 bacterium | reverse complement strand
ATCCTGGCCGAAACCCGGCGGTACTATCTATAACTCGAACTTCATAAACACTCCGGGTCCCGACGACCCGAAAATCGGCTGGGTTGTAGAGGGGATCTCCGACGATTTCATGCCGCTGGTCGATCCGGAAAATCGCGTCTATGTCGCGCAGCATCTGGATCAGGGAGGCATTGAGCTTTTCATCTATGATAGTTCGGGAATGCTCTTAAGCAATCTCGAGATCGACGACTTCGAGCCGTCCGGCGATCCCATTATGGTCGGGTGTTCGATTCTCTGGAGCGATTTCGAGGGCAATGTAATCCGCATCTACCAGGACGGCCAGAGCGATATTCTGTTCCAGCCGGTCGCTGGAAGCGGTCCGAGTGCGTACAGCAGGCTGAATCTGGATAATAACGGGCATTGTTTTGTTCATGGTTCGACCGGTATCCAGGGGTTCGATCAGTACGGCTCGATAAAATGGGCGAATTTCGGAATCGGTTCGGACCAGTCCATGTTTATCGGTCCGATTACCGTTACAAGCGGCAGTCAGGTAATAATCGGCGAATTGAATTTGCTGGGTGGTCCTCCCGGCAGTTTCAGATTCTGGGCGCTGAATTCGTACACCGGCCAGGTAATGTGGGATCACCCACAGGACATTTCCGACGGGCTTCCGTATGGATGCACCGCCGATCCTGTACAGGGGAATATCTACTATGCCGTGACCAACCGCGTCTTCGCACTTAATTCGGATGGTTCGGAGCGCTGGGTTTATAGTACAGATAAATTTCTGCTTCCCGATATGGCTGTCTCGCACCTTACCGGCACGCTCTATGCGGCGGAAACATCTCTTGGCGAGCTCGATACATATCCAAGCCTTCTTGCCATAACTCCGAAGGGAATTCTTGAGTGGGAGTTTGAATGCCCGTTTGGAATCGCTGCCGGGCCGATTGTTGATAAAGACGGGATGATCTATTTCGCCATGGATGACGGCACGGTGGTCTGTGTCACCCCGGACGGCGATCCTGCATGGATCAAGTTCGTTGGCGGTCAGCCCGAATATCTGGTGTTCGGTCCCGATGGAACCCTGCTGCTGGGGGTTGAGAACGGTTTGTTCGATGCGACGCTGATCTGCCTCTCGGATGAATGATATATACTTGAATAAAAGTGGATTTTAATTTAATTTATGTAGGACATGCTTTCCAGCTTGTTACTGAAACCATTATGATTGCTGGCATTCAATAACAAGCTGGAAAGCATGTCCTACATAATTACAGCAAACAGATAATTTTTCAACAGTCCCTTCCAGCACATGGAAAAAACCGCTTAACCATGCTCTGGAAGCGAATGACACGGTTACTTCGGTTTTTCGATTTGATTGCATGAATCGTACAATTTACATCCATTACACCTGTTTTGATTTTCCGCACGTCTTCCGTAGCAATCGGGTTTTCCGGTAGCGTTAAGGTAGATTGCACGACCCGAATAAATCGCCGCCCCGATTACTACGATTCCAATTCTCCGCGAGTTTCTGTCTGAGATTTGATGAGCTTTCGCCGGATTCGCCGACCGAGTAGACAATCCCCAATTGCGCGACAAAGACCTCCTTCGCGGCAAGCGCCCCCAGCGAGGCAGTGACAAGTTTCCAGTCGTAGCCCATCGGACTGAAAATCGGCTCAAGAAATCGCCCGAGCCTTCCCATTATTGAGTTCGTCAGCTCTTCCTCGCGCATTTTCAATTCGAGTGTCTCAATCTCGGACATGTACGTGCCAGGATTATTGTTTGCCGCGAGCTGTGTCTCGTAATTTGCTTTTAGTGTATTAAGTTGCTCGTTGTATTCAGAATTGTCGACTGGTTTCGGATACGTCGTCGCCCACCACAAAAAAAGCGGCGATCCGAAATGCCGCCTTGGAAATTCCTTCCGTTAACTGGAAAATGGCTTCCAATGTTTATTTGAGATTGAATCTCAATTAGGATTGTAACGAAAAATGCTGGATTTGTCAAGGATTGTGCCCGATTATATAAAAATACCATTAAAATAGAGAACCGGATAAATAGCGCATTTGAAGAGTCATAATTTTTTTATCGAATTATTAAAGGATCTGCCTGTTATAGGAGAATGGCATGAAACGTAAAAGGCTTGATTTCAGAAGCGATGACTGGCCGGCGTTCATTTTCATGCATGTAATTTTTTTCGTTATCCAGTTATTTTTCTTCTGGATATATTTCGCCCCGACCCCCTTTACTGAGTGGAACATTCCCGTTGTCTATTACCGTATTCAGCAGATTGGGTATCCCGTCGTTCTGCTATGTTCCTTGATCTGGCTTAATCGAAATTTTTTCCCGCAGCAGGGGAAATTTCTGCTGATTTCGGCTATAATTTTCCTTCTCGAATGGTTCAGGCTTGACAGGATATTTATCCAGTAAAGAAATATCGAAATTGGGGGACGTAATTATTATAGAATTCCATTGCCTGCAGCCTGATATTCGCAGAAATGCGGGCAATAAATCTGAAGAATTTCAGGAATATTCCGGATTTTTCTTTACATACAAGGCATTTTTATGTTATTCTATTACACTAGGTGGTTTACAATTAGATTTAACGGGTGTGCAGATTAAATAGTTTTAATGGGATTATCGGTGCTTTCTGCTTTTCCTGCCAAAAATATTTCTTTATTTCGCTATAAAGTATTTCAATTACCGCTAATGTTTTTGAAATATTACTGACCGGGTTTTTTGATTGGAAAATACCCGCTTCGGCGTGAAAAAAATGAAAACCCTATCAAGGAGGCAAAATTATGAATCGATGGACAGTTCTTTTCGCGGCGATGCTTTTCAGCATGATCGTTGCGATTGGATGTTCGAATGGTAATGGCGTAGGGCCTGTAGCTCCCGCTTCCAGTCCGGATATACCGGGCTCGATCTCCGGGCAGTCTCAGACAGCGCATACGTCACTACTTGGCTACTATGAGATCACTCTTGATCCCATCAGCCAGACGATGGAGGTCGTTGCTGACAGAACAGCTGAGTACACGATCAATGTCGTACCGTTCCTGAATGGTATGCCAAGCAGCGGCGTCGGCCTTGCAGACGTGCATATGGATAGTACCGATCCGGCAGTGCTCAAGGTTGATGTTGAGTTCGAATGGATTCATCCATTCCCAACAGTAAACCAGTACAAAGTGTACGACTTCATGGGCGTCATTATCACTAATGGAGACTCGACAATGAAGTACAGGGGTCTCAAGGTCGGCAAACAGGGTTCAAACACCTACATGTCCAATGCTGATGGTTACACCCGATGGTTTAATCCGTCTGAGTTCACCACTACGCAAATCTTCGGATGGGCACCCGGTGGAATTCAGAATCTTGCCGGTAACGCAAAGTTGAACCCGTACAAGTATTATGCTAAGGGTCTATCCCCGACTGAAGACTTCTGGGGCTTCATAACCAGCAGCTCGAACAATGACGGCGTCTTTCAATCGGGCGCTGGACGTCTTATGCAGCTTGAGTTCCCGGCAACGCCAGCTGGAGACGGCTTGACATTCGCATATGCGGCTGTCTGCTGCTGGGAAGAGCAGGGCGGCGGTCCTTACACCCCGTACCACCGCAATGAAGCTATCGCGTGCGAGGCTGTTGTTACCCCCAACCTATGGTATCAGGATAACACTAACCAGGGTGGTTCTCTCATCGCCGATATTAATATCTTTTCATGGGATGAACAGCCAACTTTAGTAAAGGTTGAGTCGACAGTCCTTGCCGCTTCGCATGATACCGATCCTGGCGTCATCGGTGGAGACAATTACTCAACATATCACGTCGAAATACCCAAGGATGTAACGATGACAGGCACGACCGGACAAGAGTTCTGGGTAGTCGCCGAGAGCTCCACCCATAATTATATCAACATTGCCGGCGTAGCGGCCCCACCATCGAGTTCAAAGCTTGCCGCGTTCTGGCGATTTCCGCTCTTTATTGCCGATGGACCTTACAATATGTACCCGGAAATCACTTGCATCGAAGACGACCTTGTTGGCGGTTGTGATTATGACGCATTCCCTGGTAACGGAGATACCCGCCAGTATTTTGTTACGTATACAGATACTGATGGTCCTGGACCGTACACTGAAACATGGTACGTTACAGACGATGGAGTTGCCCTTAATAAAGCGACAGATGCAATCGCCGGCGACACGATCGACTGGTACGCTGATTTCGGTCATGATGAGTGGGATCTGTATGTCGGTGTAAGCGATGGTGTGAATGAGGGTATCGGTGGTCCGTACGATATCTGCGCTAATAGTGTCGACGATGTACCCGCAATTGAAGGCGATGACATTCCACCATCCTCTTCAACCCAAACCTATGACGTCCAGGCGTACTCTGATCCTGATGGTGACACGCTCAGTTGGGATTGGGTTCTCAGGGATGAAGCAAGCACCGTGGTTACAGCTGGAGTCACCGATAACACGGATGGCTCAATTGAAATCGACTGGGTTGCCGCAGGTGCGTCGGACGGTGATTTGTACACTCTCGATTGCACAATTTTAGATATCTGCGAGGACGTTGTCTGCCCAACACTTGACATCACAATTACCGACTGCCCGGCAATGCTCTATGTTACGAGTTTTGCTTCTTCTGAAGGTGAAGCCTCCAACTGGTCGAAGTCCGGCGGCGGATACTGGGCATGCCATTGGTTTGACGGCGCTATCGCCGACGATGCTGCAGGATGCGGGACCTATGGCTCACCTAACTTCTACGCGTGGCGCACTAGTGGAATTCCGATTCCATCCTGCTGGTCAGGCAACATCATCCTGACTCTTACTCATTCGTGCTCTAAGCAGGAGACGTACTATGACCGAAGCGGCGTCCAGTACAGCCTGAATGGCTCGAGCTGGAGCTCGCTGCAATTCTATGATCACCCCTATAATCAGGGTTCGTGGTGGGACGGAAGTTGGTCAGCGCGGACCAGTCATGCGTACCTGCAGACCCTTGTTACTCCCGGCAACACCATCTGGATCCGGTTCGACAGTTATTCACTCGATACCTGTTGCAACAGCGCCACCGGATGGAATATCACAGATATGACTATTGGTCCTTAACAGATTTTAAATGGTTTAAAAGCGCCCCCGGAATTCCGGGGGCTTTTGCTTTTTTTTGTCCAGGTATGGCGGGATGGGTTGGGTGCATCCGTGATTCGTTTCTCCCTGCTCCCTTACCCCAACCCTCTGAAAAGCACTTGTCAATGGCTGAGTTGTTACCATTTATCAATAATCCGGTAATGTCTCAGCCTGTAAGACCAATTCCATTTATATAACTTTAATTGGGTCAGGTTTTTTCCGGATATCTGCTACCTGGGTGCTTCGCAACGGCAGGGAAAGCTGTTAAAAACCCCCCGGGAATTTTGAGCGATAAGATAAGATTTTTACGGAATCTTCCGGATTTTTCTTTGCATACAAGGCATCTTTATGTTACTCTATTACAATTAGGTGGTTTCAAATTAGGTTTAAAGGGCGTACAGATTAAACGGTTTTAATGGGGTCATCGGTGCTTTTTTTCTTTTCCTGCCAAAAATGTTTCTTTATTTCGCTTTAAAGTATTTTAATTACTGCTAAAATGTTATAAAATATTTCTGACGGCGTTTTTTAAACGGAAAAGTATACGCTTCGGCGTGAAAAAAATGCAAACCCTATCAAGGAGGCAAAATTATGAATCGATGGACAGTTCTTTTCGCGGCGATGCTCTTTAGCATGATCGTTGCGATTGGATGTTCGAATGGTAATGGCGTAGGGCCTGTAGCTCCCGCTTCCAGTCCGGATATAACCGGCTCGATTTCCGGGCAGTCTCAGACAGCGCATACGTCACTACTCGGCTACTATGAGATCACTCTTGATCCCGTTAGCCAGACGATGGAGGTCGTTGCTGACAGGACGGCTGAGTACACGATCAATGTCGTACCGTTCCTGAATACGATGCCCAGCAGCGGTATCAGCTTCGGAAGCCTGATTGTGGACGATGCCGATCCTGAAGTACTCAAGGTTGATGTTGAGTTCGAGTGGCATCATCCGTTCCCGACAATTAATGAGTACAAAGTGTACGACTTCATGGGCGTCATTATCACCAATGGAGACTCGGCATTGAGGTACAGGAGTCTCAAAGTCGGCCAACGTCTTGCTAACACCTACATGACGAATGCCGATGGTTACACCCGATGGTTTAACCCGTCAGAGTTTACCACTGAGCAAATCTTCGGATGGGCTCCCGGTGGAATTCAGAACCTTGAAGGTAACGCAAAGGTGAACCCGTACAAGTATTATGCTGAGGGCCTGGACGTGGATGGAGACCTCTGGGACTTCATGACCGGCGGCTCGAACAACGACGGCGTCTGGGAATCAGCCGCTGGACGTCTTATGCAGCTTGAGTTCCCTGTAGCGCCAGCTGGAGACGGCTTGACGTTCGCTTATGCGGCTGTCTGCTGCTGGGAAGAGCAGGGCGGCGGTCCTTACACCCCGTACCACCGCGATGAAGCTATCGCGTGCGAGGCTGTTGTTACCCCCAGCCTGTGGTATGTGGATGCCACTCACCAGGGCGGTTCTTTCATCGCCGATATTAATATCTGGTCATGGGATGAGCAGCCAACTTTAGTAAAGGTTGAGTCGACAGTTCTTGCCGCTTCGCATGATACCGATCCCGGCGTCGTCGGTGGAGACAATTACTCAACATATCACATCGACATACCCAAGGATGTAGCGTTGACAGGCACGACCGGACACGAGTTCTGGGTAGTCGCCGAGAGTTCCGGCTAC
>JAPKYR010000150.1 GCA_026394215.1 bacterium | reverse complement strand
TCTTCATATTTCCGAAATGAGTCTTGGACGGATAAATCATCCGGACGAGGTCATGAAGGAAGGCGACACGATCAAGGTTAAGATATTAAAAATCGATAAAAAGAATAAACGCGTAAGTCTTGGCCGACGCGAGCTTCTCCCGAATCCATGGGAAGCAATAGGGGAGAAGTATAGAACCGGCAGGGTTGTCGAAGGGATCGTAGTCAGAACCGCGGATTTCGGAGCGTTTATCAAACTCGACGACTACTTCGAAGGTCTCGCGCATATTTCCGAGCTTGTTGACAATAAAATTTCGCATGCGAAGGAAGTTTTCAATCCCGGCGACAAGGTCAATGTTCTGATCATGAACATTGATAAGAAGAATAAGAGGATCAAACTTTCTGTCCGTCGAGCGGCGGATTATCAGCGCAAGAGCGAAGTAGCGGAGTTCATGAGATCGCAGGGAGATCTTGAAAATGTTTTCGCTACGCAGCTTCAGGCGGCCCTTAGAGAAGGGGTAATAGAGATCGAGGGAACTGAACCCAAAGCGAAGCGCGTAGAAAAACAGGTTAAAGAGCCAAAGGCTGAAGCTATTGAGGTTATTGTCGAACAACCCGCTGAGGTAATTGAAGAAGTAGCTGAAATAGAACCACCGCATGAATCTATCGATCCGGAGACAAACGGGACACCGATGTAGAAATAGTGGCGATTGAATGATATTGATAGATAATCTTGTCTGGTTTGATTATTATTAACCCGCTTTCGAGCGGGTTTTTGTTTTTGAAGTATCGGGGACAGGCACTGAGGATTTTACTGCGGCATCCGGAATTGATTAATAGTAAGTGAATGAATGGAACATATTGTCATGTCTGAGACGCGGATGATAATCGGGATAACGGGGGGGATCGGGTCGGGGAAATCCACAGTCGGAAATATGCTTAAGGAACTTGGAGCATATGTTCTGGATTCCGACATGATCGCGCACGAGCTGACATCGAAAGGATCGCCGATTCTGATAAAAATTCGAGATGCTCTTGGCGATGTACTGACTCAGGATGGCGAATTGGATCGCAGAAAAGTCGCGTCCATTGTTTTCGCACGCGATGAAAAACTAAAGAAACTTGAGAGGATTCTTCATCCGGAAATTCAAAAGGAATACAGCAGACGCGCGCAGGAATCGGGAGAGAAGGTTGTATTCATACTGATCCCGCTTTTATTTGAAGAAGAGGTTGAAAATAAGGTAGATGAAATCTGGCTGTGTTATTCGCCGGAGGATGTCAGGCTGGAACGTGTAATGAAGCGCGATGGTTGTAAGCGGGAGGATGTAAAGGCAAGGATGGCGCACCAGATTCCGGACGATTTGAAGCTTGATAAGGTCGATCTGGTAATTGACACGTCGTTATCGCTCGATGAGGTCAGGGGGCAGGTTATCAGGGCATTTGAAATTTTAAAATCGGGAATTGGTGGATGATGGTCTGGAGTTTTGAAGAAGCGGAGCAGTATTTGAATGATACGGCCCCACCGGGAAAAAGTGTGTACGGCCTTGGCCGGATAAACCACCTGCTGGAAATCCTGCATCATCCGGAGAACGGATTTAAAAAAGTAACGATTGTCGGGACGAACGGGAAGGGTTCGACGATAGCGTTTCTCGATGCGATACTTCTTGCGCACGGGCTGAAAGTCGCATGCCATATAAAGCCGCATCTTGAAGAGGTAACGGAAAGGATCAGAATTAACGGCGTCGACAGCACGCCCGAGGAGTTCGCGGCGGCATTGTGGGAAGTGAAAACCGGAATTGATTCAGGCTGGACGAGAGAAGATCGGGCAACGTATTTTGAGCTGATTTTCGCGGCATTTCTTTGTGCGGCAAAAAATGCGGGAGTGGAGATTGTACTTATGGAAGCGGGGCTGGGGGGACGTCTGGACGCTGTGAATTCGGTCGATTCGGATCTCGTAGTGCTTACGTCGATCGGTTTCGACCATACTGAATTGCTTGGCGAAACTATTGAGGAAATTACGGGGGAGAAAGTCGCGGTTGTCCGGCCTGGATCGATTCTTGTCGTGCAGGAAAATCCCGGGGAAGTGATGGACGTCATCGACAGGCTTAAATTCAGGGATCAGGTTGATGTCAGGTTGTGCGAGAGACAAAATCGTGCCTTTGAGCTTGGTTTGAATGGGCCGTACCAGGATATAAATTCATCGCTGGCTCTTGCAGCTCTTGATGTGGTAAGCAGTGAAATACTTCCTGAATCGTTTCCGGGAGGAATAAATCCGGATTTTGTCAGGATGGGATTAAAAAATGCAAGATTACCGGGTCGGTGGGAGCAATTTATTTCGGATACCGGAATCAGATGGATAATCGATGGGGGGCACAATGAATCCGGTCTCGAAATGGTTCTGAAACGTTTCAAGGATGAGACATCCGGCACAGGGACGATAATTTTCGGGTTAAAAAAGACGAAGGCAGCGGAAAAAATAATCCCGATGGTTGTAGATTCCGCCGGGCATATTATTTTTACCAGGATACCGTATTTTGAGTCGTGGGAACCGGAGAATTTAGAATCGATTGCTGGTACAATACCGGTTGAAAGGGATCGACTAAGTCAGATTCAGATAGATTGTGCCGATTCTATTGAAGAAGGCATTGAAATTGCAGAAGCCGGGATAAAAGGAACCGGCTCGGTATTAATCACGGGATCGCTTTATATGGTTGGCGAAGCGAGGGGGATCTTGAAAAAAAAAGTATCGGAAAGTGATCCCGGATAAAATCGCCGGAGTCTGATTGATGTCCCGGAAAACGGGAAGACGGGTGATAGAAAAATGTCAGGTACATCAAGTTCATTCTTAACGAAAAGCATAATTTTAATCGTGCTTGTAATTATCGCATTTGGCGGAAGCACATATGCCGGCAAGGAGCTTGGCCGGAAAATAATGGATGTGACGAGGTCGAACCTGAATTCCCATAATATGACCGTCGATGCTCCAAACCAATCGGACAGCGGGGATAATCTGTTTATAGACCTCGCGGACGGACGTAGTTCATTTGGGTTTGACAGTGATGGGTTCGGGAGCAACCAGTTTCCGAGGGAATGGGCTGATCCCGGGGAACAGGATATTTCGACAGTTAACGGTGAAGCTAACGTAGTTATAAATCTGTTGGACCCGACGGAGACAGGCGAACCGGCTGCGGATGGAACAACCGGTGATGAAACAAGCGGCAGCGAAACGCCGGGGGGAAAACCTGATGGGCATGAAAATCCATTCGACCTGGGATCAGGGACAGGGGCAGAGGCAGGGGATGCGACATACCGGATACAGGTGGGGACTTTCTCGGATAGCGCGAACGCGGAAAGCGTATGGTCAAGCCTGATTCAGGCCGGATACGATGCGAGCATATCGACGTATACGGAAGCAGACAAGGTGATGTACAGGGTTCAGGTAGGGATGTATCATGACCGCGCTGAGGCCGATCAGGACGCCGAGGAGCTTCGCAGCATGAATTTCGATGCATGGGTTTATGAATTAAATTAAAATAGAGTTACCATGCAACCGGAACGGTATAGACCAACTCATGTAAGATGGGTGAAAAATCAACTATGGGAAAAAAATGGGAAAAACGGCAGGATCCGAATGCGCCGATGGGCGCAGATAAAGACGGTAAAGCTCCGGGAGGACCCGGGTCGGCATTATTCAGTAAGAGCGGTCCGGTAAAGATGGGATCTGGCAAAGGGCTGGTAACGCTGGGAAATGTGGGGACCAGCGGCAAATATACGGCGGGCGTGTCGAGCGGCTATGAAGCGTCAATACCGGAACTGAATTCGCCGCCGCCGTTTCCTCCGTCGACGGGAGGATATCCAAAGCTCCCGGAAATGCCCTCGATACCTGAGGCAGTAATTGCACATATTCCGGATAATCAACCCGTAAATAATGCGAAGGTACCGAGCGCTCCAACAAGCTGGAGCCCGTCGAAGCATCAGCCAAAAATAGACAGGTCATCATTTGTACATCCCGAAGCGGTAATAATCGGAAACGTGGTTGTCAGCGATAATGTTTTTATAGCCCCCGGAGTAGTAATACGCGCCGATAACGAAGAACCGATCATGATTGGGTCGGCGTCGAATATTCAGGAAGGCGTGATATTGAAGGATTTGCCGTCGAGGAAAGACGGGGTTGAAATTTCGCAACGGGTTGTCGAGGTGCAGGGGCAGAAATATTCGGTCTATATCGGCGACAGGGTATCGATAGCTGCCCAGGCGCAGGTTCATGGGCCGGCGTATATCGCCAGAGGGGTATATTTAGGAATGCAGTCGCTCGTTTTCTGGGCCAGGATCGAAGCGGGAGTGGTCGTCGAACCCGGGTGTCTGATAATGAACGTGACAATCCCTGAAGGGGTTTTTGTTCCGGCGGGATTGAAGGTTACAAATCAGAATATGGTGAAGGATTTACCTAAGTTGAGTAGTAAATACCGTTTCCAGGGGATCGGCGAGGAGACGGTAGCGGCGAATCTCGAGATGCTGGACGGTTACCGGGCAATCTATTATTAAAAGCATTTAATGGTGGAAAGCCTTGATTTGATATGATATAATCTCAAACTGCATGGGGATTTATGTTCCCATGCAGTATGCGTATTTAGTTAAATACAGGTTCAACAGAACGAGGATAAATTACATGCGCTGTTTTTCACTTTTATCCGTAATCCCTCTGGCAGCCCTGATGATGATTCTTATCGCGATTCCGGTCGGAGCCAGTCAGGGCTACACTCCCGGCTACGATCTTGAATTTTCGCAGTTCCTTCAGGAGCAGGGAGCGAATGTACAACCGAGCGTTGTCAGTATTGAAACCCGGTTTACAAGGATGATTCACGATACGAATGGCCTCATGAGAGAGGTCACGGTATCGGGCGGCTACTCAACCGGTTTCATATATAACCGCGACGGGGTCGTTGTGACGGATTACACATCGATAATCCATCCGCCGTCTACATATTTCGCGATAACATCCGGGCAACCTGAAAGCGTGGCCGATTACATAAAGGTCATGCTGTCCGATGGGCGGACATATGAAGCGGAAATTGTCGGGACAGACGGTGCTACGTCGCTTGCCGTGTTGAGGATGATAAACATTGAACCGGTGGATTCAATCCCGATACCTATCGGAAACTCAGACGATGTCCTTATCGGTGAACCGATATTATTTCTTGGTTACAATTATTTAAGCATGGAACGAATAACCTACGATTTCGGAGTAATCAGCGCGCTCAGGCCGGAGATACAATCGGTTGAGCAAAGCACGAATCAGTTTCTCCAGGTAAACGTCCCGCAGAACTGGGGAAACCAGGGCGGAGTAGTAGTGAACACACTAGGCAAAGTAATTGCGGTTATGACAACCTATGTTCCGTATTCGGACGCCACTGAAATTCACTTCGCTCTGCCGGTAAAGACGATGGTTGAGGTTGTGGACGCAATTCTTGATGAAGGCGAGATGCACCGCCCGTGGGTCGGTTACAGGCTATTAGAGATGAGCCCGCAGATCGAGCGCGCATATCAGATAATCGGTGACCTTACCGGCGATGGGCTTGTGACGGATGCCGACCGGGATATTTTCATGGAAGATACCGGGATCGATCTTCGGGAAGCCCTGTTCGTGATATATGTAAGCGAAGATTCTCCCGCAGCCGATATAGGATTAAAGGAAGGGGATATATTAACCAAGTTTAATGGGGTTCCGGTGCCTACCATGGATGAGTTAACGAATGAAGTGGAGAAATATCGCATCGGGGATACCATTACTCTGGAATGGATGCGCCGCGAGTACACGGTATGGGATCCGTACGTTGCCGATACCGTGATCGAATATTTCGGACAGCGTGATGCTCCCGCTGACTCGGAATGAAAAGCCAATAGAGATTGAACCAATGGCGGCTGGAACGTGTCGGTCATTGATATAGATATTATAAAGATAGATTATAACCCGGAGGAAGAACTGTGAACCAATTCTTTCGAACTCCAACCAAGGTAGTGTTTCTGGCAATTTTTATCGGTTTAATATTTGTTGTCGCATCTTCGTCGACTGTAATCGCAGAGGATCGCGAGCCTTTGATGGATCTCGAGAATGGAGGCGCACAATTTTTCGTAGATGTTGTACCGTCGATTGTTGAGGTTTATAATGGCGGATCCGGGTCGGGCTATGTATTTGATCGTGAAGGCCACGCAATAACGAACAACCACGTAACAGAAGGATCGCTCGGGGTTCTCGAGGTTGGTTTCTTCACCACAGATGAGACCCTCAGGACGGCGAAAGACGCAAGATTCCGGGCAGATGTTTTGTTTGAGGACGCTGCACTCGACCTTGCGGTAATCAAAATCGACGCGCCGACGGAAGTATTCCATCCGATAAGGCTGGGTGACTCTGCCGCGGTGAATCCTGGAGACACGGTAGCGACGTTCGGATCACCGGGTGGCGACGCGAGTGTCGGCGGTGGGTATATGGGCATAGAAGGGTGGGTTGACAGGAGTGCTACGAATTTCATGGACTCATGGCTTGAGTTGTTCAATTTGAACCTTGGAGTTATCGCAGAAGTTCTGGATTTTGAACAGGCATTTATAAATTACATGAGAATGGGTGAAGACGAGGGAAGAGCTGGAACAAGAGATTATGGATCAGCGGTTGAGTACCTCTTCCATACCGACAGTGCTATAAACCGTGGAAACTCCGGAGGGCCATGCATTAATGTCTATGGTGAAGCTCTTGGGACGAACACATGGGGATATGGCGGAGAAAATATGGGATTAAGCGTGCCCGTGAACCTCCTGAAGAGAAGTATAACGGATATTCTGGAATATGGCCATGTGCGTCGTCCATGGTGTGGGATCGCCCTTCATGAAAAGCATGACTGGAATCATCAATTTTATATGGCAGGTACTACAGCAGCAAATTTTGAAGACACTGACTTCCTCGATCCAACACCCGACACGCTTAAGATATATACAGTTAATCCATATTCACCCGCTTATGAAGCCGGATTAAGGGAAGGGGACATAATCTCGACGGTCGATGGCCAGGTATTTGAAAATATTTTCGATATTTATTCCTACATACTGGCAAAAGAAGTTGACGATGTAGTTACAATCGAATACGAGCGTGACGGGCATGGGATGCCTCTAGCCAGCATTACACTTGCTGAAAAAGCAACAAGGTATTACGACAGTTCTACTGAACTGCATATTAATTCAGATGAGGCTAGGAACAGATATGGTTGGGGCAATGTTAATATACCGCGGTACGTATCTGATTTGACTTACTGATTTCGCCCTATTATCCCAGGGTTTAACTCGGGGATTTGGAGGATAAAACATCACCATGAGGAAATCTATTCATATTCTAATGCTTGTGTTACTGGTAGTGCTAACAGGACATGTTACGCTAGCCCAGGACGATACTTCTTCACTCATACGAGAGGAATTTCCGCCAGTCCAGATCGCAGCGGAAGGCGGCGACTGCCTCGTGGATTCTCAACATTGAATGTATTTCAACAGACTGTTACCGAGCAGGGCGGTACCGGGTTTATCGTAAGGTCCGATGGTTACATTCTCACATCGCCAAGTGTCGTTGAGGACTCTGAAATCCTGAAGGTTGTCCATCAGGGCGTGGAATACGATGCGACCGTTGAAGTTGTCGACAAATATTATAACCTTGCCTTATTGAGGATCGATGCTACCGGATTGCCTGTAGTAAGATGGGGCGACAGCGATCTTATGAGTCGAGGCGATCCTGTAGTAGTTATGGGCGCACCTGCCGGACTCGAAGAGACATTGACATATGGATTTTTAACCAATATACGCGATTTCCGTATAGCAGGTCCGAGGGGATACGACGGCATGCTGGTTCTGAACGGGTTTGTAATAGACGCCGCTTTGCATAGCGGCGTTGAAACGGGTCCGGTCTACAATCGCGATAGCGAGATGATCGCGATTGTCGCCAGGAAGGGTGGAGGGGGCATTGAGAACATCGGCTATTGTTTGCCGTCCAACGTTCTTAGAGGCATTGTCGACCAGATGATTAATGAAGGTTCCGTATGTCACCCATGGCTTGGAGTTTTCCCATACCAGTTATATTCACGCCAGCTTGCCTTGTACATGGGAATTCCGATCAACGAGATCGATCCGGAGACTGCGGAAGAATACGATGTTGTTGGTGTGCTTGTGGAGCTTGTCGCCGACACAAGTCCGGCTGCAGAAGCGGGAATTGTCCGAGGCGATTTGATTCTTAAAGCGGATGGGGTGTTGTTGAGGACCATTAAGGATCTGGAATTATTAATCCTGAATAAAAATTGCGGCGATACGGTGGAGCTGTCGATAGTCAGAAACTACGAGTTATTGTTTGTAGTAGTCACGATAGGGAACAAGCAGGAAGACTACGGGAATATTTATACAGCTTGGAATAAAGCTTCTATTTAAGCTTGTTCTTGATAATTGAAATAAACCGGACTCTCTGGCATGGGAGTCCGTTTTTTTAATCGGTAAAATTCTTTATGGTAATATGGTGAAATAAGGGAGTGCAGACTCCCCGATGCATGATATAATAACCTTTTTGTATTTTAATGCGATTTTGATATAAGTTCAGGAGATTTCATGATTTTTCTCGCAATTCTCGACGGTTTCGGCCTTGCCGGCGACCCGGATCGTAACGCGATAGTTGCCGCCGACACGCCATTCTTCGACCGCGCATGGATGGACTATCCGGGGCGCGAGATTTATGCGCACGGAGAATATGTCGGGCTTCCGAAAGGGCAGATGGGAAACAGCGAAGTTGGGCATCTCAATATCGGAGGGGGACGCAGAATACGTCCGGACCTCGTTATTATTAATGATTTAATTGCTGACGGCGGGTTCTTTAAAAACAAAGCGTTGCTTGGGCTGATCGAGAAAGTAAAAGCCCGCGGCGGACGCCTTCATGTAATGGGATTATTATCGGATGGGGGCATACATTCGCATATTTTGCATCTTGAGGCTCTTCTCAAACTGATTAATGATAACGGTCCGGTACCTGTTTTGCTTCACCCGTATCTCGATGGCCGGGATACGGGGCCGAAAGTCGCGGACAGGTATATCAAGCAGGCGCAGCAGATGCTGGATAAATTTAAGGGCATGTACTTCGCGACTGTCGGGGGACGTTCATGGGGGATGGACAGGGATAAGAACTGGCCGAGGATAGAAAAACATTACAACGCGATTGTCAGGGGGATATCGGAAGTTGAAGAACCTGATGCATTGACCGCAATAAAGAATGCTTTGAGCAGGGGAGAGACAGACGAGTTTGTAACCCCTGCAATCATTGAATTGCCTGAAGGAGTAGCGGGGAAGATTCTTGACGGGGATGGGGTCATTCATTTCAATTTCAGGGCCGACAGGGCGATTCAGATGACAAGGGCGTTGTCGGATGAGAATTTCAACGGGTTCGATGTGAGCGATCGTCCCGGGATCGATATGGTAACCTTCACGATGTATGATGAATACCTTAATGTGAAGGTAGCATTCGAAGGGGAGATACTTCATAATACGCTTACTGAAGTTTTATCGAAGGCCGGCAGGAAGGTTTTTAAAATTGCCGAGACCGAAAAATGGGCGCATGTCACGAAATTTTTCAACGGCGGAATAATGGAACCTTTTGCCCTGGAGGATCGGGAACTGGTACAATCGCCGCTGGAAGTACGTCCTCATTATGATAAGAAACCTGAGATGAGCGCCAACGAAGTTACCGAGAAAGTTCTGGAGAAATTCAAGAGCTATGATCTCGTGGTGCTGAATTTTGCCAACCCCGATATGGTCGGGCATTCGGGCGTATTCGAAGCGGCAGTGAAAGCGGTCGAGACGGTCGACGGCTGCCTTGCAAGAATTTATGAGCAGGTGAAAAGTATCAGGGGAATTTTGATTGTAACAGCCGACCACGGAAACGCCGATATCATGAAGGATGAAAAAGGGGAGCCTTATACAAAGCACACGACAAGTCCAGTCCCGTTTATTATTATGGACAAAGACATCAAATTAAGGGGCGGAGAGGGTTCTCTTCAGGATATAGCGCCAACTATACTTTATCTGATGGGGATCAGGAAGCCAGTCGAGATGACTGGAACGAGCCTTGTCATTGCTGGTATATAAATAAGACAGATGTTTAACATAAAACATTCCGCTTTTAGAAACAGTCATAATATTCAGGAGATTATTGATGGATTTTTCGTATTCCGAAGAAGAACTTGAGGTTCTTGACCTCGTACGGCAGGTCGCCGATGAACAACTTGCGCCTAACCTTGCGGCGATTGATGAGTCAGGTGAGTTCTCAAGGGGAAATTTCAAGCTTCTCGGCGAGCTTGGGATTCTCGGGGCATTGTTTCCCGAGGAATATGGCGGGACGGATCTTGGATTCCTGACTTACGCAATGTGTGTGGAGGAAGTGTCGCGGGGCGATTTCAACACGGGGCTGACGATGTCGGTGCATTCCATGTCGGCAAGCACAATTTTAAAATTCGGCACGAAATCCCAGAAGGAAAAATACCTTCCCGGAGCGATTGCGGGGACGAATCTGCTTGCTTTCGCGCTTTCGGAACCGGATTACGGATCGGATTCGGCCAGTATCAAGTGCCACGCGAAAAAAGTCAGCGGCGGATATCTTCTCAACGGCGAGAAAGCATGGATCACAAACGCGCTTGACGCGGACCAGTTCGTATTGTGGGCTACAATCGATCCGCAGCTTGGTAAAACCGGGATAACATCGTTTATTATCGAAAAAGGAACGAAGGGATTGGGGATTGGCCCGAATGAACATAAAATGGGCGGTGGGGGAACGACGACCAGCTCTTTGATACTCACCGACTGTTTTCTTCCGAATGAAAATCGGCTTGGAGAAGAGGGCAAAGGTCTGAGGACCGCGCTTAACAGCTTATCCGGCGGGCGAATCGGAATCGCAGCTAACGCGACCGGCGTTTCGCAGCGCGCGATTAATGAAGCCGCGGCGTACTCGAAGAAGCGAATCCAGTTCGATGTTCCCATCTGCGAGTTCCAGGGTATTCAGTGGAAACTTGCGGATATGGACACTAAGTGCGAGGCTGGACGGCTTCTTTACCGGAAAGCGGCATACATGAAACAATTCGCGGGAAACGATATAAACAAAGACCCGATAAAGGAAGCGAGCCAGGCGAAATGTTACGCAACCGATGTCGGGTTGGAAATCTGTAGCGAGGCTGTCCAGATTTTCGGCGGCTACGGTTACTCGCGGGAATATCCTGTGGAACGGCTTATGCGGTACATCAAGGTCACGCAGATATTTGAGGGCAGCAATGAGATTCAACGGAATCTGATTGCGCGCGAACTTCTTAAATCGTGACCGTTTTGAATATGAAAATAGACGCGAAATATCGGGGACAGGCACGAATTTCGCCAGTGAAGCTCATAAGTAACAGGAAGATTATAGTGGGCGAAATTCGAGCCAGTCCCCATATTTCGCTGATATAAGGGTTTTGATGGAAGGTAAGGGTGATAAAGATGACGGCGATATCAAGATTCAGTCTATTAATAATTTTATGTCTGCTCGCGACCTCATTACCATCGATCGGGCAAGGTTCGCTCGGTACCACGTCGCGACAGAGGGCACTTTCAGTATCGCATGCGGATATCGATCCTGTTTCCGGAGATGTGCTGATTATATCGAATTCGTGGAGGGAACCACAGGCGTACCTGAGACGGTATCACGCCGATGGGACCGCGGTACCCGATTTCAGGCTTGAACGATTCGAATCGTGCTGTGCGTTAAAACCGTCGCTCGTAGCAATTGCGCCGGATGGTAGTATTTATACGCTGGAATATACCGGGGATTTCGGAGGATTTTTTATATACAAACACGCCCCGACCGGGGAGCTGGATATCGACTGGGGAGACCGGGAGGGTCCTACCGAACAAATAAATTCAGGTCAGTCATCGGATTATTCGGGAGGGGTAGTGAATAATAATGGAGGATATGCGTCGGGACAGACATCGCTTCTGCATAACGCCGGAGGGGGCCGATTTCATTACTATTTTTCCGATCCGATAGATATTGTCCCAATGGAAGACGGGTCGCTTCTGGTATTGGACAGAATAGACAGGTATGTCGATTTGATATCTCCCGATGGGCAGACAATTTCGCAGTTTATCGGTCAGTACGGGTATATACCAACAAGGCCGCAGCGTCTGCTGGCCGACTCCGACAGCTATATCTACCTTGTTGATTATTACGACGATTTCGACCTGAACCGCGGCGGTAAAATCGGAGTGTTCAGATTCAATCCCAATGGCACGTGGGAATCCGGGTGGGGCGAAGGCGCTAATGGGGTTAACGATCCGTGGCGTCCCGGATTGGATTTCATGACATTGGTTGTAGATGGGAACAATAATCTGATCGCACTCGGGAGCGGCTTAAGCAATATCAATCATGGTGAAGTGTATGTATTTGATAGAGAAACCGGAATTGAAACTTCGAGAAATATGGTCGATTTTCGCCAGGGGTACGACAGCACATTTGTCGGGATGGTTGGAAATCCTGCGGGCGGGTTTCTGGTTCTCGATGCGATTGATTTCGATGTCCAGCTTAATTTTTACTCCCTTGACGGCACATTGTCGGAGCAGGGAAAAATCACCGACCTGTATCTGGCGGAATGAGCGCAGTCAGAGAAGTGTTATAAAAGTAATAAAAAGGAAAAACGAGACGTGTATTGGACAGACTGGGACCGTATAAGCGAAGATGAAGCGCGACACCGTCAGGGAAGGGTCCTTCACGATTTTTTGAAGAACCAGGTCCTCAAGTACTCGCCTTTTTATATCGAACTTTTCAAGCGCGCGGGATTGTCGGCGGATAATATCAAATCGCTTGACGATCTTCATAAAATTCCCTTCACGACAAAAGCCGATATTGCCCCCACCGCAGAAGATCCTGCAAAACCAAGGAAACTGGTGCTCCAGCCGGACCCGGATAAGTACGCATCGACTATCGGTATCGGAAAAAAACTGGGGTTAATGAAAAATAAACTTGTCCAGGGACGGGAACTTCGGGATCAGGTGCTTGATGAGTACCTGCCGATTTTTTTCATTTCGACAACAGGGCGCACCGCGTTGCCGACCCCCTTTATGTATACGACCCGCGACTTGCAGCTTTTTAACGAAGCGGCAAGAAGACTTTTAACGATTATCGGCGCGAAAAGGGACAAAGATTTTATAATTAGTATTTTTCCGTATGCGCCACATCTTGCTTTCTGGATCGTCTATCAGGCAGGGATAATGAACGGTTGCCAGATGTTCCATACCGGAGGCGGTAGAGTCCTCGGCACGGAAAAGATCATGAAGATGATCGAATCGTTCAAGGCGACTATCGTGGTTGGGATTCCCGGTTATGTCTATCACCTTCTGACACTTGCGGCTGAACAAAAGCTGGATTATTCACATGTAAGGATGATCGTTCTTGGCGCGGAAAGAGTGACGCCGGGCTACAAAAAAAGGATAGCAGAACTACTTGAATCGATGGGCGCGAAAAATCCGATAATATTGTCCACTCTGGGATTTACGGAAGCGCGGGTTGCATGGACCGAATGCCCGACAGAAAATTCAATCGAACAATCGACCGGTTATCATCTGTATCCGGACCTGGAAATTTTCGAAGTTATCGATCCCGAGACCGGAAAGCCGGTTGGGAAGGGAGAATCGGGGGAACTTGCTTACACATGTCTCGACTGGCGCGGAAGCGTCGTGCTTCGATACCGGACAGGCGATTATATCCGCGGAGGGATAACACGAGAGCCGTGTCCTTCGTGCGGGCGGACATGTCCGAGGATGAGTTGCGACATCACGAGGTTATGCGATAAAGGCGAACTGCAATTAACAAAAGTAAAGGGGACACTGGTCGATTTCAATGAATTTTTCCCGATTATGAGCGACCAGAAAGAAGTCCGCGAATGGCAGATTGAGATCGGGAAACGTCACGGCGATGAGCATGGCCTCGATGAGATCACGCTTAATCTGAGTCTGAAGGAAGGCGCAGATGGGGAGGCGGTCGTAAATCAGATCGACAAGGTCGTGAAGGAGCGCATGGAGGTTTCGATTGAGAAATTTAATTTATTGTCCCCTGCTGAGATAAGCAGTCTTCTGGAAATCGAGGTCAGGCCGAAGGAATTGAGGATAAAGGACAAACGGAAAGAGAAGTAGATTTCGGAGGATTCAGTTTGACTGAGGAATATAATCTTGTAAACGATAAAATAAAGCCGAAAGGTCCGAATATGGGGATATGGAGGCTGGTTCTTGGCGTTCTAATCGTAATCGTTGTCGCATTTGCAGCGATCGCGACGAATCTCCCGAGAGTACAGAAATTATTAGGCGATCCGGGGCAGATTTTAGCGAGCGACGATGAAATTGTGGAAGCTGCCCGCAGCCTTCAATCTGCCAACGAGCGAATTTCGTCGTTCCCGGACGATGAAGCGGCGCATCTGGATCGCGCGAACGCATATTTGATTATCGGTAACTTAGAGGGGGCAAAACTGGAACTTGATGAATGGCAATCCAAAGGTGGAGTGGAATGGGGGGATGTCGGGAGATCGCTCGATGAGCTTCAGTTGAAGACCGATGAAATCAGGGCGTTGCTTCGCGACGCCGAGCAGTCGGATTCTCCGTCGGATAATTATCCTCCGATCTACACGCTTCTGGATGATATCGCGATGAGATTTTCGGGGGTTCCGAAATATCGGGCATTGTTCCTGAAAGGGTATCTTCTTCTGAGGGAGGGGCGTAGAGCCGAAGCCGAGCCGATTTTCAGAGATGAACTTGGGAATTATGCGATCCTCCAGGATTATGTGATGTACAACCTTGCCCGGTCGCTCGATGTGGCCGGAAACGAACAGGCTTCGCTTGAGAAGTTCGAGGAGTTTATCAGTGCATATCCCGAAAGCCGTCTTGCGCCTCTTGCGTACCTTGAGAGAATAAATATTTTACGGGACCTTGAACGTCCCGAAGACGCCATAACGGATTGCAGGAGGGTTCTGGACAGCTATCCGCCGAGTGAATTCGCTCCGAAGGCGCTTCGGAAATGGGCGGAGATATATGAATCGGCTCTCGATTTTGATAACGGAGCAGATATTCGAGTAAGAATTCTAAGGGAATATCCGGAAAGCCAGGAAGCATTTAGTACCGTTGATATGTTTTTTGGAGGGGTCTACGCGCCGCAGCTTCTGAGCGAAGATGAGCAACTCGATATTGCAGTGGAGGCGATTGATGCGCATACGTCCGATGCACTTACGTTTCTGCAAATTCTGAGCGAATCGCAGAATTTATCGGCTGAACAGCGCGCGAAGGCATGTAATGGCGCTGCGCAGTGCGAATATAACAATGGACGGTATTACGAGAGCATCGCATGGGCAGAAAAGGCGAGAACTCTCGCGCCGGGGAGCGAATGGGCGGACCGTGCGGGAATCCGTGAAGGGCATGCATACTGGAAGTTAAATAAACTCGATCTGGGAAAGCAGGCTTATCGGGCTGTTGTCGAGGGGCATGGACCGCTTGCATCGGTGGCTGGTGAAATATTATGGAATAAAGCCTACAGCGATAACGATCTCGAATTGTGCAGGGATATATGCAAGTATATTGTCGATGAATATCCCGACAGCGTTGAAACACCGGCGGCACTGACGATGCTTGCATATTTCGGATGCCGCGACGGTCAATATCAGTCGGGACGCGGGTATGCGGAAAATTGCGTGAACGCGTTTCCGAACGATCCATCGAGCGCGGAAGCGAGATTCTGGCTGGCTCGCGCGCTGGATGGCCTTGGGAGAAGTAACGAAGCCGATGAAGCATACAGAAACCTTGCGGAAAGATGTCCATGGAATTACTGGGGCATCAGGGCAGGGGAGATATCGGGGGTCTTTGGCGGGGAGATAGATTCGATTTCTCCATTTTCGTTCGCACCATCGGGGGACGGACAAGTTGATGGGAATCTCGCGAAAGCGTGGGAATTATATGACGCCGGCGTGCTCGACCTTGCCGAGAGCGAGTTCAAAGCCGCGATAGACGCAGAGCTGCGCGGAGCTATGTGCGGTCTTGCGCTGGTTTACGCGGAAGAGGAAGCGCTTCATTCAGGAATAGTAGGACTTCGCGAAGCATCGGCGATGGGAGAGCAGGCATATTTAACGCCCGACCGGCAGAAGCGGTTGCTTAACGAACTTTATCCGCGGCCTTTTGCGGATTTGATTCGTGATGCGGCTTTGGCACATGACTTGCAAGCCAGTTGGATATGGGGACCGATGCGGCAGGAATCGACTTTCAATCCGCGCGCCCATTCCGGTTCGGATGCGCGGGGTTTGATACAGATTATGCCGGAAACCGGACGATTTATCGCTGCGCAGCGAGGCTGGGATACGTTCGATCCCGAATTGCTGTGGGATCCGGAATTTAATATCGACTTTGGATCATGGTATATCGCATATCTCAGGGACCAGGTCGGGGGAGATCGCCTGCTCGACGTGCTTGCGGCATATAATGGCGGTCCGGGACGCCTCGGCAGATGGCGGGATCAGCTGCCAACTCGCGATGACGATATTTTCGTCAGCGCGATACCTGCCGAAGAGACTCGGAATTTCGCGCACTGGGTGTATGAGAATGTCAGAATGTACGACATGGTTCTTGAGGATGAAAGTTTTGAACTGGTTCCGTTTTAGACTGCCTGAGGGCTGAAAGTGAGGCAAAGATAGCACATGTGTGGAATTATCGGATATATAGGGGATCGACCTGTGGTGCCCCTTCTTATAGATGGGCTAAAGAAAATGGAGTATCGCGGATATGACTCCGCTGGAATCGCCCTGTTAAAGAATGATGGGTTTGTCATTCGTCGGGCACAGGGAAAAATCAAAGACCTTGAAAAATTAATTCAGAGCGAAGATTTTCCGATGACAACGGGAATCGGGCATACGCGATGGGCAACGCACGGAGTTCCATCGGAAGAAAACGCGCATCCGCATAGGGATGATAAAAACCGGATCGTTGTGGTGCAGAACGGGATAATTGAGAATTACATGGAGCTGAAAGAGAGGCTTATTAAACTTGGCCATGTATTTACGAGCCAGACCGATACGGAAGTTATCCCGCACCTGATCGCGGAATATTTCGATGGCGACCTGCCAAAAGCTGTCAGGAAGGCAATAAAGGAATTGAAGGGAGCATTTGCGCTGCTTATTACGTCATGGGAGGACCCAAGGCTGATAGCCGTACGCGAAGGTCCGCCGATGATCGTCGGGAAGGCCGAGGAAAACGGAAATGGAATCGGGTCGGGGACACTTGCGGCAAGCGATATCGCGGCGATTCTGGAATACACGAAGTCGGTTTATTTTCTTGACGATGGCGAGATGGCGATTCTCAGCCATGATTCAATCGAACTGACCGATTTCGACGGCAATCCGATTGAAAAAGAAATCACGAAGATTACATGGAACCCGATTCAGGCAAGGAAGGAAGGATATCAGCATTTCATGCAGAAGGAAATTTTCCAGCAGCCTGAGACGGTCAGAGACACGATTATGGGCAGGTACAATCTGGAAGCGGGGGATATTATTCTGGATGAGCTGAAGGAAATCGAAATTGATAATTATACGAATTATAATTATATTCTGATGACCGCGTGCGGGACGGCATGGCATGCGTGCCTGGTCGGGAAATATTTAATAGAAAGGTTCAGCGATCTAAGGGTCGAGGTCGATTACGGAAGCGAGTTAAGGTATCGCGATCCGAAAATCGATAAAAAGACGCTTATGATTTCGATTTCGCAGTCGGGGGAAACGGCGGATACTCTGGCGGCGATTCGTGCCGGTAAAAAGAAAGGCGGGACGCTGGTCAGTATATGTAATGTGGTTGGGAGCACGATCGCGAGAGAGTCGGACGCTGTTATCTATACCCACTGCGGGCCGGAGATCGGGGTCGCGAGCACGAAAGCCTTCACAGCACAGCTTGCGGTGCTGGTTCTGCTTGCGTTGAATATCGGACGGAAGACAGGGAAAATCAGTGCGGATGAATGTCGGGCAATATTACAGGACCTTATCGAAATTCCGCAGCATATCAGGACTGTTCTAAAACAGGACGGTGCACTGAAGGAATTTTCCAAGCATTACAGGGACAAGAAAGATTTTCTATATCTTGGGAGGGGGATTAATTATCCGATCGCGCTCGAGGGCGCGTTGAAACTCAAGGAAATCAGCTATATCCACGCGGAGGGATATCCGGCGGGCGAGATGAAGCATGGACCAATCGCGTTGATATCGAGCGATATGCCGGTCGTCACGCTCGTTACGCAGAATAATGTGTACGAGAAGACGCTTTCTAATTTGATGGAGGTAAAGGCGCGCGACGGGGAGGTGATCGCGATCGCGGATGAGGGCGATGAGCGGATAAACGGGATCGCGGATCATGTTTTTCATGTCCCGAAAGTGAGCGAGGTTCTGTCGCCTATTCTTCTGACTATACCGTTGCAGCTGCTTGCGTATCATGTCGCGGTGCATCTTGGCTGCGATGTGGATCAGCCGCGAAATCTGGCAAAAAGCGTCACGGTGGAATAGGTAATTGCATATATCATTTATCAGAAAATCTATTTGGATTTCGTCTGCGGGCTTGATTTTATCCGGTCAGGGTGTACAATTCCCTTCCCTGAAGGGCAAACATGGGTCTTAAGCGGAGAATAAATGAAATACCACGATTTCGTAACCATCGGGAATGGAACCGGGCAGGGTGTAATACTTCAGGCGTTAAGGAAGATCACTGATCTTGACCGCGTAACCGCGATTGTCGGCGTGACCGATAACGGGGGGCATTCAGGCGCGCTGCGCCGGGAGCTTCACTCACCGTCGATGGGCGACGTCAAGACCGTTATATCAGCTCTCGCGGGTGAAAATGTCTGGGGACAGCTTGTCCGCCACAGGTTCAGGGAAGGTCTTCTAAAGGGAATCAGCATGGGGAACCTGATTCTGGCTGCGTTGATGGAAGAGGGAGGCAGTCTTAACCATGCGTCGATGCGTCTGGTACAGGCACTCGACCTGAAAGCGTCGATAGTGCCTGTTTCGGATTCGGACGTGCAGGTTGTCGCGGATCTTGAGGATGGAACAGAAGTTGAGGGTGAGTGGGAAATTATTAACCGCGCGAACAGGGATGTGCCGATTATCGAGATTCATCATCATCCCGAACCTGTTACTAATCAGCAGGCGTTGAAATCGATTGAGGAAGCCAACTGGATAATTATATGTCCGGGGACTTTGTGGTTAGGCACCGGCTCGATTCTGGCATCGCCCGGAATCCGCGATCGGATAGCGAAAAGCAGCGCGATTTTACTCGCGATCGGAAATGTTCTGACACAGCCGGGTGTATCCGATAATCTGAAAAGTATCGCGAAGATGGGTGGCAGGAATTTAGAGTATTATCTCCAGCACGATCAGGAGCTTCCTGAAAAAATCCTGGAAATATACACGGAAAAGGGATTCAAACCCGTCGTGGATGACCTTGATGATAATGGGGTCACGGCTCAGGTTATCAGAGGCGATCTGGTCAGTCCATCGTTCGTGCAAAAGATTGACAGGGTACATTATGATTCCGTAAGAGGATATCCGCACGCAATGAGGCACGATCCGGAGATGCTCGCAAGGATTTTTATTCATATTTCCGAAGCGACTGAGATCGAGGAGGGTTTCTCGTCGAAGCCGAGAGAAGAACGCTGGGAAGTTAAGGATTTTTAAATCGATTACTTCTACAATTTTCATGCGCCGGAGTCGCATGTTACGATCAAGAAGTCATTCATGCGCCGGAGTCGCATGCCACGATCAAATTTTCACACAATCAGAATCGGGGTGCCCTCAATATTTATCCGGGTCAGATTGATCGGTGGACCATTTTCTGTGACAAGGTACTCGTCCTCGTAATGCGCCGCGAGACCGCCGTCGGATGATACGACAGTCCAGTTGTCATCTAGTGTTTCGATAAGGTAACCCTTCTCGCAAACCATGGTCTCGATAGCAAGCACCATGCCGGGTTCAATTTTAATACCGGTCCCGGGGGAGCCATAATTAAAAATCGCCGGGTCTTCGTGAAGGTGGGCGCCGACTCCATGGCCATATAAATGCCGCACTACGTTGAACCCATCCTTTTCGGCTGTGCGTTGGATCGCGGCGGAGATGTCGCCGATCCGGTTACCGGCGACTGCATGTTTCGCGCCCGCCCAGTTTCCATCGCGGGTCGCCTTGAGAAGTTTTTTCACCGTGCCGCTTACATTTCCGACTCCGAAACTGAATGCCGCGTCCGAGTAATAGCCCTTGTATTTCGCGCCGCAGTCGATACTGACAAGGTCGCCATTTTTTAATTTTCGATCGCCGGGGATACCGTGGACGACTTCCTCATTGATCGAGATGCAGCATGTGGCGGGGTAGTCGGGGTCGCCCTTGACTCCGAGGAATGCTGGGACAGCGTCGCGTTCGCGGATCATTTTTTCGGCGACGCGGTCGATCTCGCGGGTGGTTATGCCCTCCCTGATGATTTTCATGAGGTGATACTCGACGTCGTGGAGGATGTCGCACGACTGGCGTATGAATTTAAGCTGATGTTCATTATAGACGGGCATATGGGTGTGATTTTAACCGATTAAGGCGACTAAGGATAGCACCAGTGGGGGATGGTTACATCTGCAAAGGGGGAATTTGGAGATTTATATTAATTCAAAATTCCATTGGCTCGACTTCCGGGGTGTAGGTGCTTGTCTGGTCGGATGTGACTTTAAGATCTGTAGAAGGGTCCCTGAAAGAAAACTCAGGGGGAATTACGCTAGTTCCCGACTCAATTCTGATTATTACCCAATCATTTACATTTTGCGGTGGGCCGGTTTGATCATTTAGTGAAAATAATCCATTTCTAAACTCAATTTCTTCTGGAAAATTTTCGATCCACGGATCGTGTTCTGAAATTTGATATCCGGTATATTCAGTTTCTCCTAGGCTTCCTTCAACATGAACTGATGAATTTAAAACACGGCCATCAAGCTGATCCAATAGGAGGTCGGATTCTTCAGGGAGATTACTTCGATCTGGCATTGGGTATAAATAATCCTTAGATGAGTTATTGTTTTGCGCAGAATAACTACTTTCAACGGATGACCCATAGCCATAAAGTAAATAGCCTATCGGTTCGTGGGAGTATATGGCGAGGTTATCCGCTGTATCCTGATCTAAACCTAAATTTAACATCCCGTATTGAATGGCGTAATGCCAATAAGCGGGTCGGGAATCAAGGAAAATCGGGTGGTAGTAGAAATTACCCGGTGCATCGAGGTCGGGAATTACCAGACCTTCGCCAAAATTATTATTCACGAAATCCGTCTGTGGGGTATCACCCCAGCCGAATCCAAGATCGAACATCTTGTCGCCGAAACGTCCGCCGTATGGGAATTCCCCTGGCGAGGAATCCTTTGTGGTAAAGCTCGTGTTGATGCCATGCTCACGTCTAGTGAAGGGATTGGTCGGATACTCGCTTATATATCCGAACAGAATTAATGGATCCATTGTATAGAGCAGCTTAGTGCTATTTTGCCCATCCGGAGCCATTGCGAATGGGGTCATACCATCGACAGGGAATTTGCTGATTCCATTACCCGCATAGTCTATGGAAGCCTGGAGGATGTTGTATTCTCTCTCAGCCCCTATAATAAACAGAGGATATACACCACCTGAATCGACGGCGTATCGCTCGATAGCAATCTGGATAGCATGAACATTGCTCTTGACTTCCGCTTCTCGGGCTTTGATTTGACTCCTTATAAAATTCGGGAGGGAGATAATGAGGATAATCGCGATAATTCCCAGGACTACGAGGAATTCGATAATTTTGAAGCCTTTCTCATAATTTTTCATTGCGGTTCCTTTCCAGAAGGGAATGATAACAATATTAACAAAAGACTTCAATATTTTAGATTCATCCGGTGCAGGCAGGTTCACAGAAATTGCAATCATACTATTAATGCTGTAAATAATAATGCCAGCTTCCTAAATTCATGATAATATTAAGCTAATGAGCCCGTTTAAGGAAATTTCCGGTTCTTTAATGGACCTGTACCAGAAGCTCGCGATCAAAGGCAAACGTACGGCTATAGTGACGCGCCTCAGGATCGAGTTGTCCGGACTTGATAAGCAGCGCATGGAGCTATACGCGAGGCTTGGCGAGCATCTCGACGAGCTTCGCCGCGTGGATCAGATTAATGACCCCGGACTTCTCGCGCTTCTTGAGGGGGAATTCATGAGCCTGGACAGGTTGAAGCTCAAGATCGACGAAACCATGAACCAAATTCGCGATATTAATCTGGACGGGGCAAAGTCCGAAGGCTCGTCGGAATTAGTTTTTGACGAGAATCCTGAGGTCGAATCACAGAACCTTATTGACAGTTTTGATGTCCTTTAATATCGGGGCGCAAGTGCAATTCATCCGATTCCCGGCAATTCACCCTTATGAAACGCTACAAAATCATCTCTGAACTCGGAAAGGGCGCGACCGGCGTAGTATTCAAGGCCGTCAAATTGGACGACGGCTCGACAGTCGCGCTCAAGAAACTCGTGCTTCCCGGACATCTCGACGCTAACGAGGAGCAGGAATTCATAAAGCGATTTAAGAGCGAGGCGCAGGCGGCGCTTGCGCTGAAACATCCGGGAATTGTCGCTGCGCTTGACTGCGGACTGGATGAGGGGACTTTTTTCATCGCGTATGAATTGGTCGAAGGTATGACAATCGAGGAAGCATTGAAATCGGAGAGGGAATTCGCACCCGAGGAAGTCGCGGATATTATTATCCAGGCAGCGGACGCTCTTGCCTACGCGCATCGTGAAGGGGTCGTACATCGGGATTTATCGCCAGGGAATATCTTTTTGACGAATGAAGGGAAAGTGCGGATCGCGGATTTCGGAGTCGCGGGATTTACATCGAAAGAGACGATGGCGTCCGAAAAAGACACGATTGTCGGGACGCCCGGATATATGGCTCCTGAGCAGATAAAAGGGGGAGAAGTTGATCCGAGAAGCGACATTTTTTCAATCGGATGTGTTGCGTACGAACTTCTGTCGGGAAAACAGGCGTTTACGGGAGACAATCTCGCGCAGATTATCCATCGGGTGATGAATGAACAGCCGAAACCGATCCGGGAATTAAATCCGAAAGTCCCGATACAACTTGAGGAGCTTGTGTTCCGGATGCTCGCAAAGAACCCGGATTATCGCTACCAGAATATGGATGAAGTTGTAATTGCCGCGACACGGGTTCTGGAGGAAATACCCCGGTCGAGAAAAACCGAAGAAATGGTCGAAACCGGACACGCGCCGATGCTCGTCGGGATAGCAGGTCCGCTTGAAGGCCAGAAATTCCTGCTTCAGCCGACAGTTACGACCATCGGGAAAAAAGTCGGGGATATTATTCTTGGCGATGAACCCGGAATTGCGGCGCAGCACGCATGGATCACGAAAGAGGAAACGGGCTGGGTTTTATACGATGCGGATACCGAAGGCGGGACTTTTCTGAACGGTGAACGGATTGAGCGGGAGGAAATTCTCCCCGGAGACAAAATTCAGATAGGGTCGGTTGTTCTCGAATTTCGAGGTGCGGGTGGACATAAGGGAGCATTTCAGGATACGGGAGTGCTGGTAGTACAGGGGGATGCGATTGGTAAAAAGGCCGGGGAAATTCCGGCGAAGAGAGTTCCGTGGCCGGTGGTAATTCTCATAATGATACCGGGGATTTTAATTTTAGCCGGACTGATATATTCCGGACTATATCTTCCATACCAGTATCGATCGTCTCTTGATAAGGTTACAAATCCGCGCTGGGACTCGGCATTTTCGAAGCTCGACGCGACTATCATAGGCAGATGATGAAGTTTTATATCGATTCCAGTTATTCCAGTTGGCGGGACAGTTTTTATTAGCAACCAGTAATCCTATTGGTGGCATTGAAGCACCTCCGGAAAGCTCAATTTTGCCTTCATATCAGGTTGTGAGGGGGATGGAGCCTCAGATCAGTGGAATGACGACGCCGGCGGGAGTCGCGGACGAATGGGTCGGACGTAAAAATCAACTTCTGAGTGTGGTCAGGCGATGGATAGCAGCAAGCGCAACTGACACCGGGAGTCCATCAGACAGCGGGCCAACTGGATTCGAATCTGAAAGGACAATGGCGCTGGACTCATTGCTGAACGGGTGGTATACATACCAGGAAGCGGGATCGGATATTCAGTTGCTGACTGCAGCTTTTACCGATTTCCAGTCGTGCATTCAGTCGCTCGATACGGTTCTGACGGGGAATTCCGGCGAGCCGGACGCATCGAGCCTTCGGGGGCTTGCGTATTTTCTCGGCGCGAAAATTCTGAGGGCGGCTGGCGATCAGCTTGGCCCGGACAGGTATCAGCGAGGGCTTGATTTTCTGGACTCCGCTACAGCCGATATCGGTAATGCGACTCCGGAAGCGTGGGAACGTGCGATTCCGGTCGATTTCAAAACCGAGTTCCCGTCACCGAATTCGCTGAACGCCCAGATTCGCGCGCTGAGTCTGACATTGAATAATTTATTGACGAATCCAATCCCGGCGGATACCGGGTCAAATTAAATGAGAATTTTCATTGATAAATACCTGCCATTTTTTTTCTGGGCCATCGTGATCGCCGCGGCTACATGGGGAAGCTGGATTGTTGTCACGGGTTACGAGAAAATCCCGGTCGAAACGGTTCCGACTGACAACGAACTGAACGGAGAAATTCCACCGGCGGTGGTGGATCAGCCGATTCTTGAGGAAGTTTCAGCCGATGGCGCGGTGAGATGGACGTTATACCTCGACAGGATAATCCGTAATGAAGGATCCGTGATGGAACTTTCGAAACCAAGGGTTCTATACAGATTTCAGTCGGGGGAGATTCTGGAAGTTGTCGGGGAGACCGGAACGTACGATGAGGACGCGGGTGTACTGAATATTTCCGGAGGGGTGACAGGAACATCGAGAGATTCGCAATTGCAGTTCAATACGGAGGAAATGATTTGGGACTCGGTGCAGGGGCTGATGACAGCGACAGGCGGTGTGGAGATTATGCGTGAAGGACTGCAATTTACCGGTGAGGAATTCCGGCTTGATATGTCGGAGCAATTTTCCAGACTGACAGTTAGCGGCGGGGTGAATGTGACGTCGAACGAAGCTGCGATTTCGGAGCTAACGTCGAATGTTGGAGGATTGTAAGAACCAGAAGCTGATGCCATCAAGATACGAACAAATAGATTTTACGGAACTCAAACTGAATTCTATTCAGGATAGGGACAGCCTTGTGAAGATCGAGGATTTTCGCGATCCTGTGAAGTTGCCGAAAAAAGTTGCAGATGAACTTCTCGATTCATTCCCGCCGATACTTGCCGGGAATGAATTAAGGTTGCTTATAGGGAGTCTGAGAAAATCGCGCGATGATGGTAATCCCAGGATCTGGACCATGGGTGCGCATTGTATCAAGGTTGGATTGTCGAGGTTCATGATCGCGCTGATGGACGCGGGATTTATCACGCATCTTGCCACAAATGGCGCGGGAGTTGTCCACGATACCGAAATTGCATGTTTCGGACACACGTCGGAGGATGTCTCGGGCACGATTAATGAGGGCGATTTTGCGGTGTCGAAGGAAACCGGAGAAATTATCAATGCGTCGCTGAAACGCGCGATGGATGAGGAACTTGGATTCGGGGAGTCGATCGGTAGGGATATTCTTGGGATGAATCCGGGGCATCCGGACACATGTATTTCGGCGGCATGTTATAAAAGGGGGATTCCGTTTACAGTGCATGTCGCGATTGGTACCGATGTGAATCATATACATCCGACTATCAATGGAGCTGCGCTTGGAGATGCATCATTCCGAGATTTCCGGATTATCACAAAAAGCATCTCGAAACTTCAGGGCGGCGTGATTGTCAATCTTGGCAGCGCGGTGGTTCTGCCGGTCGTGATTGAAAAGGCGATAGCCGCGTCGCAGAATCTTGGTTTCGGGTTGAAAAATTTCGATGGTTACAACCTCGATTTTATTAGACAATACAGGTCGAATCTGAATCCGGTAAAGCGCGCGATAGAGTCCGGCGGACATGGCGCGCATATCACTGGGCATCATGAATTGACAATACCTCTGCTTGCATCGATTCTTCTTGCTGAATAAATGGTGAACAATATGGCATCAAAGGCCGAGTTTGAAAAAACGGTCAAGGATTTTAAATGGGCGAAGGTTCTCGTGATCGGGGATCTGATGCTCGATACGTATCTAATCGGGGAAGCGGCGAGGATCAGTCCGGAAGCGCCGGTGCCGGTTGTGAAACTTGGAAGGACTGAGGATCGACCCGGTGGAGCCGCAAATACGGCGATGAATATCGCGGCGCTTGGCGGCAGGCCGATTGTAATGGGCATAGTCGGTCGCAATTATGCGGGCAAGCGGTTTATGGCGCTGATGAAGAGCATTTCATTATCCACTGAAGGAATTATTTCGCGGGAAGATATCACTACGACCCGGAAAGTGAGGGTGGTTGCGGGAACGCAGCAGATTGTGAGGATCGATGAGGAGGATGTCCTGCAATGGACAGAGGAGTTAAGTCTGGAAGCTGCAGGATTTATCGAGAAATCGGTCGGGGAGGTAGATGCGATAGCGATTTCCGATTACGCGAAGGGTTTTCTCAACGGTAGGTTGATGACTAAACTAAACGATGTCGCGAGGGTCAGAAACATACCGATACTTGTCGATACGAAGCCGGTTAATATCGGGCTTTACAAAGGCTGCGACCTTCTGAAACCGAACAGGAAGGAAGCGGAAGAGTTGTCGGGGGTGAAAATCACGGATGAAAAGTCGTGCGACCATGCCGCATCGGTAGTAATGAATCAAATTTCACCCCGAGCGCTCCTTATAACAAGGGGATCGGAAGGGATGGATTTATACCGTGAAGGGCGGGACGTATCGAGGATCAGGGCGCATATCAGCCAGGTTTTCGATGTATCGGGCGCCGGGGACACGGTGCTTGCGACACTCGCACTTTCCTACGCGGGAAAGGTCGATCCGGAAATCGCATGCGAGCTTGCATCGTACGCTGCGGGAGTGGCGGTAAGGAAACCGGGCACATCGGTCGTTACGCCGGAAGAACTCCTCGAATCGATCCCTTAAGTTTATTCCCTTTGTCATTTATTGGAAATTTTGGATTTATCAGTATCACGTTTGTGTGGTTGAGGCTATAATAACCCCTGATTATGGTCGGTTAATTTTCGTGGGGTGCATGTTTAAAAAAGCATGGCAACCACCAGCATAATATTTATCATTGTTACGATCGCGGTCTCCGGATTTGTCGCGTGGGCGGGAGATACGCTCGGCCGCGTCCTCGGCAAGAAACGGGTATCGCTGTTCGGCCTGCGTCCGAAGAAGGCCTCAATTGTCATTGCAGTTATAACGGGAATGCTTATCACCGCCCTGACGATTACGGCCATGGCGTTCGCATCGTCCACTGTCCGCAAGATGCTTCTCGAAATGGACAATATCCTTAATAACCTTACTACATTGCAGACGAATCTGGACGATCTACAGGGAAACTACGATGAGCTTCAGGGCAGTTACGACAACCTCATGATCGAGTACGGCAGGCTTGCGGAGACTCACAGCTACCAGATTTCGCAATACGAAGGCGATATTGTAGGGTTTGAGGATAAGATAACGGAATTGAACGCTGGGAAAATATCACTGGAGGCCGAGATTACCGATCTGACGGGAAATATATCCGATTTAAATACTCGATATGATGCCACGAAGGCGGACCTTGAATCGCAGATCACCGATCGCGAGAGCAGGGTAGCTGAGCTGAACTCCCAGATTAACTCGCTGAATGAGCAGATTTCGAGCCTGAATGCGCGCCTTGAGCAAATAATGCAGGAATTATCCACGCATGAGCTTGGAAATATCAAAGTATACGAGGGTCAGCAGCTTGGTGTGGTTCTGATCAATACGCACCTCGATCAGGCGACGATATACGATCTTCTTCGCGGCTGGATAGATTCTATTCCGGATACGTATATGAATCCGGAATCGGGAGAATTGGTGCTTAAGGATAACCAGCTAGAGGTCACAGCCGACGATTATTACACAGTACTTCAGGAAATTCGGGATGTGGGGACCGACAGGGCGATTGTGATAGCGTTCGCATCGGAGAATGTTGTGGAGCAGCAGGCTGTCCCGGCGAGGTTCGAAGTATCCGGCAGCCGCCTGATATATTCGGCGGGGACGCGGATTTATTCAAATACTTACGATGAACCTGAGGGCGCGACCGACCCGTACAGGGCCGTGTCGGCCCAATTTTTCGAGGATGCGAGGGATTATCTGATCAATCAGCAGGGATTTGTCCCGTCGAGCGCGAACCAGATCATGCAGTTCACTATTGATGATCTCCTAAACCTCGCGCAACAGATGGCGGAGACCGGTTTTCCTGTGGAGCTCAAGATGGTGGCGCTGACTGATATTTACAGCACGGATTTCCTCGTTTACGGTCAGCAGTTTACCGTTGAAATCGGAAACGCCGTGCCATCTGATCTAGAATAGAATTTTTAAAATAGCGAAAATTATCGTCATTTCGAAGAAGGAGACGAAAATGAAAAAAGTATTGAGCGTTAGTATCGGATCAAGCAAGCGCGACAAAACGTACGTGGGGGAATTTCTTGGCGAGGAGGTCGAGGTCGGGCGGACAGGGACCGACGGAGATCTCAAGAAAGCGGGCCAGATTATCAAAGAACTCGACGGAAAAATCGACTGTTTCGGTATCGGCGGGACGGATATCTACCTCTGGAGTTCCAAGAGGAAATACAGGATCAAGGATGCGTGGAATATCGCGAAAAACGCGAAGATTTCGCCGGTTGTCGATGGCGGCGAGATCAAGCACACGCTGGAACGCCAGGTTATCAAGGACCTTGTGAATGTCTACAAAATCATCCAGAAGGGCGACAAGGCGCTTCTTGTGAGCGGGGTCGACCGTATCGGGATGGCGGAGGCGCTCGACGAGGTCGGGTGCGAAACGGTCTACGGCGATTTCCTTTTCGCGCTGAAAATCAACAAGCCGATCAAGTCGCTTAAGGAGCTTAATTTTGTCGCGGCGACGCTTCTTCCGATCATGGGTAACCTTCCGTTCAAGTGGCTTTATCCAACCGGAAAGAAGCAGGAGGAGTTCAAGCCGCGATTTCCGGAGCAGTTCAACAGGGCGAGAATTATCGCGGGCGATTTTCATTACATACGAAAATATATGCCGATGGATATGAGCGGGAAGATTATCGTCACGAACACGACGACGAAGGAGGATGTCGAACTTCTGAAGGGTCGTGGCGTAAAGACGCTTATCACAACCACACCTCGCATGGGCGACAGGAGTTTCGGCACGAATGTACTGCAGTCGCTGATTGTCGCGATAAGCGGTATGCGTCCGGAGAATATGAAGTGGGACGATTATTCAGCCTGGATAAAGAAGCTGGACTTGAAGCCGAGTATAGAGGAGCTGAATTAGGGGGGCTATGATAAAATAGGAGTGATTTTATTATGGATATGGGAAAATTAATAAACTACATGCGTAAGGTTGAGGAACTTTCTCAGGCTAAGTTGGCATTGGAGCTTGGGGTCAGCAGAACCTATCTGTCGCAGGTTGAAAATGGGCATAAAGAGCCAAGCCTTCCGCTTCTTAAGAAGATTGCGTCATTCTTTCAGATTCCTATTGCCGTTCTTCTCGCCGATGAGAATAAGGGAGACGACGAGATGATGGCCCATTTAAAAAAGATGCTGGGCGAGGTCTTGGTGATCAGGCTGCATGGTATCGAACAGAGACGAGGGAAGAAGAAGCAGAGGTCGAGGGAGAAGATGAAGGCTTGAGAGACTAGGTAGATTTTACTAAAAAATGGATATGCTGTTGAGGTATAAGGAATTGGCTTAGAGTTAAATTGGAGTAAATTAGCAGGAATATATATAACTTCCCTAGTAAAATAGACAATGAATGAAGTCAATTTAACTGATTATTGCTGTGCAGGTTACGTGATCATAAAACGGATCAACAATCTTGATATGGCGAAGTTTGATACTCTAAATGTCCTTGGGTCTATCGTTTCAATAGATGAAGGAATTTGCCCCGGGATACCAGGTTCCTGGTTGATTAATTGGATCAAGAGTGACGATTCAATATCATCTTCTGCTAAAGAAATTTATGGGCTAGGTTCTGAGAAGGAGTCAAAATTAAGCGATTTCCTTACGACCAGCCTTGACGAAAATTTCATTGGGTTTCCGAATGTTAGTTATTCGTTGAATTTCATACGCAAGATATTAAAGGAATTTCAGCTTAATAGCCAAATTATAATCATTGGTTTTGGTTTGCATAAAGATGATATTTACGATTTTATTTATGGGGCAAAGCCAAATCCTGGTGAGTTAGGTCTCGGTGCGTATTATTCTCTTACATTTCGTAAAGAATTTTTTCCAGGGGGTTCTGTTCTAGGATTTGAGCCATTGGGTTATGACTATTTTGATCTTGAAAGCTGGTGTTATTTTGGTGGATTACATAAGGAAATTTTTAATATTTTCAACATTGGTACGAACGATGATGGATTAATCAATAATTACTCAGATGCCCGGGAAGCTAGCAAATATGCCCAAACTCCAGAAGCAGGAACTCATGAGGGAATATGGTTCCCTTGGCTTTTGGTTGAATACCCCTTAGAAGGCATGGATGAAGGCGAAGCATTTCCTATTGAATTTGCTGAAAGGATTAAAATGAAATTCTTTGAAAGGTGAAATATGCGAAAGATTATACGCTTATACTCCTCGTGCATGATTTCGCAAATGCAGTTGTCTCCTGCCTTCCCTCAATCTGCTATAACCCATCCTTACTATCTGCTATAATTCCCTCAACAACCTTATTTCCGGAGGTCCAAAAATGGACGGACACCATCACGATCACGAGCATGAACATGACCACGAACATGGCGACGGTCACGATCACATGCACAAAATGAAGAAAATGATCCTCTACAAAATCGCGCACGAGCTTGTCATGCGATGCTACCCCGAAGGGCAGCTCACATACGACCAGGTGAAAGAAGCCGCCGAGAGGATTCATGAGGTCAAGCACCTTCTGAAAGGGAAGAAGGAAGAGTGTAAGGGCAAGGACTAAAGATAAAGACAAGGATTAATCCTTGCCGTTCAATTCAGGATTCGATCCCGATTGGATCATAACTAAGGAAATCAAGAAGGAGGAATAAAATGGCTTTTAATGCTGCTGTTATCATTATGCTGATGTCGTTCTTTCCGCTGTACACGGGGCCGACGATCGCGTTTGACGACACGCTTGTCGGGAAATGGGGAGTGGAGGATTCCCAGGTTAGCTGGGAATTCTCGGAGATGGATTCAGGGGACGGGTATTACGTCGTTTATACCGACCCGATTGGATTTGAGAGCCAGTTCACCGCATATCTTGTCGATCTGGATGGGAATATGTTCCTCGATCTGTATTCGGATCCCGGCGCGAACTTCGACATGAGTCTATTGTACAGCACAGGACTTTTCCCGATGCATACGTTTATGTATGTCAAGGAGATCGGGTCAACATTGAAGCTGTGGGGATTCAACGGGACCTGGGTAAGCGACTATCTTCAGACGAATCCGGGCGCTGTCGATCATGTGGCGAACGATGAGGGATTGATTATGTTGACCGCACCACCGGAGGATCTTCAGGACTTCCTGCTGGAAATCGTGGAGAATGAAGATGCGTTTCTTGACAGCGAGACGTTTGTCAGGATGTAAAATTATACGAAATTTCCGGGGACACCTTTTTTTGCCTGTCGAGAGGTATAAATAAATTCAAGATAGGAAAAGGCAAAAAGAAGGTGTCCCCTTTCGTGCATCTTGACTACGGTTCGAGTCGATGATATACAGAGTAATGGCGCGTAATGATTTGCGCGCTTGATTTTCGTGACATGGTACCTGTAGCTCAGCTGGTTAGAGCGCCTGACTGTGGATCAGGAGGTCGAGGGTTCGAATCCCTCCAGGTACCCCAGATGTTAAATAATGCCTCACCCCCTTGCCCCCTCTCCAAAATATGGAGAGGGGGGATGGGGGGTGAGGTAGTTTTTTAAATTTTATAGTACAATACAGCCTGATAATTTGTAGTCGAGGAATTTGGTTTATGGCTAAAAAATACGCATCGCCGAGGGGGACAATAGATTTCCTGCCGCCGGAGAGTATGAAGCTCTTGCATGTCGAGGCTGTTTTCAGGGACCTTGCGGAAAACTACGGCTATCTACCGGTACGGACGCCGATGTTCGAGGCGACTGAGCTTTTCGCGCACGGGGCCGGGGAATCGTCGGATATTGTCTCGAAGGAGATGTACACTTTTCCCGATAAAAAGGGAAGGAGCATGACGTTACGGCCTGAGGGGACGCCGGGGGTCGCGAGGGCATTAATTCAGGCGGGATGGAATTTCGCAGAGCAGACTCGTTTGTATTATGTCGGATCGATGTTCCGCTACCAGCGTCCGCAGAAAGGACGATATCGCGAACATACGCAGGTCGGGGTGGAGATTTTTGGCGCATCGTCTGTGACAGCGGATGTCGAAGTGATCAGCCTCGGCGTGAATTACCTGAATGCTTTGGGGCTTGAGAATCTGAGAATCGTTGTGAATTCGCTGGGATCGGTCGAGGATCGGACGGCTTATAACGAAAATCTAAAAAAATATATTGATCAAAATCATGATGAATTCTGCCCGGACTGTCATTTTCGCGCCGAGCATAATCCGCTGAGGGTGTTCGACTGCAAGGTTCCGGAGTGTCATGTGATTCTCGAAAAAGCTCCGAAAATCGACGAGATCATGTGCGAAGAGTCAAAAGTACGGTTTAAAATCCTTCAGGAAATGTTGAGGGAAGAGGGATTCGCGATTGAAGTCGACAACATGCTTGTGCGCGGCCTGGATTACTACAATCACACGGTTTTTGAGATCATGATGGAGGGCGATGAGGGTCAGCAGTCGAGTTTAATGGGCGGCGGACGTTACGACGGGCTGATCAAGCTTTTTGGAGGACCGGATACTCCGGCGATGGGATTCGGATCGGGACTGGAGCGTGTAGCGGAAGCAGTCGACTGGTCGGATATCGCCGATCTGATCAAGCCCGAATGCGATCTTGCCATTGTCGTGCTTGGCGATAAAGCCCACGCACTGGGGACGACATTGGCAAATCTTCTGAGAGCTGCCGGAATGATGGTGCATATCGACCATCGCGTGACATCCTTTAAGAATCAGCTTGGGCAGGCAAACAGTTTAAACGCTGCATTAGCGATAATTGTCGGAGAGGATGAAATCGCGCGGGGAGTTGCGATCGTAAAAGATATGGAATCCGGCGAGCAGGAAGATGTTCCGGTCAGCCAGGTGGTAGAATATATCCTGTCGGGATTCGAGGACGAAAGAGAATAAATTTTTTGTTTTTGATATAGGCGAAATCATGTTCAAAACAACAAGGAAGAATGAAATTTACCGAGTGATTTTTTTTGTTGTGCTGGCGGTCGGATTTTTTGGAATGGCGGGTCCATCTCATGCCGGACATATGTTTCTCGAATATCGGGGAGCCCTGTCGGATGAATATTCATATTACCGCGGCGCTTTCGACCTTGGAGATTTAAACCATGATGGGATGGATGAGATGGTTATCGCCGATGACGAGGGCGGTTTTCATGTTTACAAATATACCCCTGCGGGATTTGTCCCGATGTGGATCTCGGCTCCATTAATAGACGACGGTTATATTGTTGAAATCGAAATCAAGCATGAAGATGTAATCGGTTTTCATCCAATAATATTACTTCTCGATTCTGTGGGAACGCTTCATCAGATTACATATACGGGATATCTGTTCGAGGAAACGGCGACATACGATGATTACCGCATACCGGATGAAACCGGACGTCTGGTGCTGACTGATACCGATTCCGGGGAAACGTCGGTTATTATCGCAATTCCGGGGGAGAATGAGGTCAATGGAACCGGACAGTCCGATGGGGGAGCATCGAATACAGATCAATGGGCCGGGATGGCGCTTTACCGTCTGACATCGGAGGGGATGATCGAGCTTACAGCTGAGGAAATCGCGTCGCTGGACGAGGGGCAGGTTTATTTCGTCCGGGAATTGTCGGTCTCCGAAATCGACCAGCTTCAGGCTATCGGCTCGGGAGAAGGGAGATTTTTCTCCGGAGACAATAATCAGTTTGGAAGGGCAGGGATTGCCGATCTGGATGCGGATGCTCTGGTCGAGCTTCTTGTGTCGGTGAGCGATCCCGACAGGCCGATCGATCATCTTGAAATATATTCCGAGGAAGGCGGTTTATTTACTGTTAAAGTCACGCTTGAACTTCCGCTGATAAATGAGATGGTGCTTGGGGATGTCGATGGCGACGGATTTTCGGAGATTGTCGGGTTGACTTTTGACGGCGATGTGCTGGTGTATCAGTACGACCCGCTGACTGTGATGCTTGCTAACGGAACCGAGATCGATTGGGAAACGCCGCATCAGAAAGTGAACAATACTATATGGATGAGCATCGGCGCGTTCGAGGCGCTTGGCTGTACCGCAGTCGAACATCCGGACAGCCTCGAAATTACTTTCAACAACCATTCGGTCATTCTCGACAGGGAAGCCGGTTCTGTCATGTGCGGGGATGAGGTTCTGGTGCCCCAGGTTCCTGAAGGGGTACTTGATAGCGCACCGTTTCTGCCGTTCTTTTCCGCTCTTGATTGCCTTGGATTCAACTATACGTACGATCCCAGTAAAAACCTTGTTGAGATGGAGTAGCTGGAGTGGGAAATCCGGGAGCTCGCCAAACAAAATTTTACATTTTCACAGTCCTCTGGGCGGTATTTTATCTGGTTTGCATCGAGTTGACATTCGTTACAGGATTTTCGCCTGTAATCGGTTATTACTTACTACTGGCGATCGGAATACCTCTGACAGTGCTGGTCGCGATTGATTGGGCGAATCGGTTTCCCGTGCGAAAAACGACGCTGATAATGGTTATTGTCGGTGTGATTATATGGGTTATTTCACTTATTCTGACCCGGGCAGGAATTAACTGGCGCGTTATGCATCCGATCAATACCGTCGCGCTTTTATTTACGGGTTATGTAATCGGATACTGGCTTACCGGGGAACTGGAGAAAGCCGGGCACCTGATTCCGGTGAGTATCTTAGGGGCGCTGGTCGATATCTGGAGCGTGTTTCAGGGTCCGAGCAGATCGGTCGGAGAGCAGGCTGTAGAGCATGTATCGCGACAGATTGAAACGGGCGCATGGCAAGCCCCGCCGATAGGAACATTCGCCCTTCTGAATTTTCCCCATCCGGGGGCGGAATATATGACCCCGATTTTCGGATTCGGGGATCTGGTTTTTATTGCCTTATTTATCGGGGGTAGTAAAAGATTCGGTCTGTCGATCTGGACAAATGTCCTGCTTGTCGTCGCCGGCCTGTGGTTGTCGGTTATTGCCGCATTAGCGACCAATAATCCCATTCCCGCATTGCCGTTTATATGTGGATTATTTCTGATTGGGAACTTCAAAAAGCTCGACCTCAGTAAAAAGGAATGGAAACTGACTTTTATAATTGCCGGGGCAGTTCTTTTCGTTGGACTTTTAAATTTTCTGGGTAAACTGATAAATCTGTAAGGATAGTCGATTCGCAAAGAGGGAGAAGAATTATGAACTGGATAAAAGAAGATTTTGGGGACCTCGATAATCCGACAACATACAGCCATGACCCATCGGGCATTTACAGCTGGATCGAAAACTCAAGCAAAAAGCTTGATGAAGCCATAAACCAATTCTGGGGAAAAGTAGATATCAGGAATCAACTGGGGGAGGAATTTCATGAAGTCCTTGTATGCGGGATGGGGGGAAGCGGAATTGCGGGCGATCTGGCATATTCGATAATTTCCAGGGATATTCCGGTACCGTTCAGGGTTGTCAAGGGATACGAATTGCCGAAATCTGTCGGAGTGGGGAGTCTTGTGCTGATTCTGAGTTATTCGGGCAACACTGAGGAAGTGGTATGGTGCTATACGAAGGCGCACAACCGTGGAGCTCACTGTGTCGCGATTTCAGTCGGGGGAGCGATCAAGGATATGGCGGAGAAATTCGGATGCCCTCATATTCCTCTTCCGGATTACTATCCCGCTCCGAGGCTTGCTCTGTGGCATCTTCTGACAGCGGTCCTGGCATGCCTGAATGAGGCATTTCCGCAACTTGGTTTTGTCGAAGAGGCATTGCGCGATTCCGTGCCGACACTCAAACGCGGGACGAACAGGTATTCGAAAGAGCTTGAGCTTCAGAAGAATTTCGCTAAAAAACTTGCATTCGATATTCATCAGGCGTGGCCGGTTATAATCGGGTCGGAGCTGACATGGCCGGTCGCGAAACGGTTCCAGGCTCAGTTGAATGAAAATTCGAAATGGCCCGCGACGGCGTCATATATTCCCGAGATGAATCACAACGAGATTGTCGCCTACTCCCAGCCAGGACCGGCGACATCGAGCACCGGAATTATCATGCTTCGCGATAAGGAGGACCATTCGCGAATTCAGCACAGGCAGGATTTCACTATCGAGCTTGTGCAGAAACATGTCGCATGGGTGCATCAATTTAAGGGCGAGGGGAAATCGTTTTTATCGAGAATTGCCAGTCTGATCCAGACAGCCGATTATGCAAGCTATTATCTTGCATGTGCGCGGGGAATTGATCCGGCGGGAATAAAATCGATAGATATATTAAAGGAAAGGCTTGGAAAGCTGCAGTAAGGAAAATATTTACGGGGACACCTTTTTTTGCCTGGCGAGAGGTTAAGAAAAGTCAAGAATTTCACAGGCAAAAAGAAGGTGTCCCCTTTGCCGATTAATAAGCACTATAATTCTGAAAACTATGGCAGTGGAATTACACATCGATTTAAAAAATTACAGAATCCCTGCAAGAAAATTTTTCAGCCGCGATACTCGCACGGTCGCGAAGTCGCTTCTCGGCGCTTATTTAAGGCATGAAACGCCTGTAGGAGTACTTGGCGGGATGATTGTCGAGACGGAAGCGTATATGTTTTCGGAGCCGGGATGTCATGCGTTCAACGGGATGACAAATCGAAACCGCGTTATGTTTGGACATCCGGCGCACGCTTATACATACTTTACTTACGGCGCTCACTGGATGCTGAATATTGTTACGGAAAAAGAGGGCAGGGGTTGCTGCGTGCTTCTCAGGGCATTGGAACCGATTGAGGGAATTGAAATAATGCGTGGTTTAAGGCAAAAGGCGAAAAAAGATGTCGACCTTGCCAATGGTCCGGGCAAGCTGACACAAGCGTTGATGATTGGAAAAGGACAATACGGGCTGGATGTTCTTGATTCGCGCCTGATAGTGCTGGTTCCGGAGCGGTCGTTTCGGAGGAGGATTGTAGATGGGTATGGGGGGATTGTAACAACCACGCGGATAGGTATTTCGGTTGCTGAAGACCTCCAGTACAGGTTTTATTTAGCGAATCATCCCTGTGTCAGCGTACATCGTAAAACTGTCTAAACGTGGATATTCCAGTTGATTTTAATGGTTATGCCGGATTATGCTGTGCGGGATTTGAACTTTATATTGGAAACGCAGGTGGAAATCTGCTATTCTTACAAAGTTATAGTCATGGCAGACTGAATGGCCATGGCATTTAATCATTTTATTTTTTCTGCAGGCGGCACAGCCTGTAAGAATATGCTCGCCGTGCGAGGTTATCAATGGATTATACGATTGTCGATCTTCTGATTGAACTAGCGGAAAGGCAGGCAAGCGACCTCCATGTCACCGTTGGCGTACCGCCGACACTTCGCGTGCATGGCCGCCTTATCAGGCTTGACCTTGAAGCTCTAACCCCTGAGGACACCCGCGGTCTTGCGTTTTCGATCATGCGCGAGGACCAGAGGAAGCGTCTCGAGAAGGAACGCGAAATTGACTTTGGTTATTCGCAGAAAGGTATCGGGCGTTTCCGATGCAACGGGTTCTGGCAGAAGGGAACAGTGGCGCTTGTTATGCGATCCATACCGGAACGAATTCCTACTATGGACGAGCTTCTGCTTCCCCAGATTATGAAAGAGGTCATCATGGAGCCTCGAGGCCTTGTAATTGTCACAGGCCCTACCGGTTCCGGAAAAACCACATCGCTTGCATCGATGCTGAACGTAATCAATGAAACTCGCGACGTTCACATTGTTACAATGGAAGACCCGATCGAGTATGTGCACGAGCACAAGATGTCCAATGTCAACCAGCGCGAGATCGGTGAAGATACGTTAAGTTTTAATGAGGCGTTAAGGCGCGTACTCAGGCAGGATCCGGACGTCATCCTGGTCGGCGAAATGCGCGATCACGAAACGATTTCAACCGCTATTACCGCGTCGGAAACCGGCCACCTTGTCTTTGCGACTCTACATACGAACTCGGCGCCCGCGACGATCGACCGAATTATCGACGTATTCCCGTTTGGGCAGCAGGACCAGATCCGCGCCCAGCTAGCAAATACGCTTCGATGCGTCTGCACGCAGGCGTTGCTTCCAAGAGCCGACGGGGTTGGCCGAATCGCGGCGTTCGAAGTTATGCTTAACGTACCTGCAATCAGGAACCTGATTCGCGAGAGGAAAATCTTCCAGATTCATTCGACAATGATGACCCACTCGAAACTTGGCATGACAATTCTCGACCAGTGCCTGAGGGATTATTATTTCGAGAGGAAGATTACGCTTGAGACAGCTATGGCCGCCGCTCACAGCCCGTCAAATCTCCAGAGACTGATCGCCGGCGGACCTACCGGAAGCGGCGAGGAAGAAGGACCGGGCACTGGCCGCGAGGGCGGCGATCTCGGCCAGGGTTACATGTAAAAAAAGAGAAATAAATTTTCGAACATATTGATATGGGCTTGACAGTCTGCCGGGCTAATGTGTAAATAATAAATATGCCCCGCGTGCTGTATCCCATCTGGAATTTATCATACTGACATTTTTTCTGGAATCTTATGCGAAAATTAATCATAGATAAATTCATAGAAAAATTTTCCCCCAATCCTGAACTTATCCTGGGTGGTGAAATAGCTTGAAAACCTATGTATATGTAGCTCGCGACTCAGCGGGAAACACAATTAAGAACACGGTTGAATCCGATAGCCAGCACTCGGTTATCGAAGCACTCGGTACGGAAGGTTATTACGTACTGAGGATCTACGAAAAGCGGGCTTTCAACTGGTCGCCGTGGGATATTGTCGACCGATTCACAAAGGTCGGGTTACAACTCCTGACAATTTTCTCAAGGCAGATGGCGCTATTGATCAATGCCGGTTTGACATTGTCTGAAGCGCTGGATACGTGTGAAGAGCAGACGCAGCAGAGAAAATTCCAACAGATAATCCATAAGGTGCGCGTAGACGTGCAGTCGGGTATTACGCTGGCGTCAGCAATGAAGAAACACCCTTCAGCATTCTCGAACTTCTTTGTCGCGATGGTTCATGCGGGCGAGATCGGCGGCGTTCTCGATAAGATCCTCGACCGATGCGCGAAGTTCTATGAAAACGAACTGGAATTACGCCGTAAAGTACAGTCGGCAATGGTTTACCCGTCATTGGTAACTGTTATATCGATCGGCATCAGCCTGTTCATGCTGGTTTATATCGTCCCGCAATTCGCCGAGTTCTATAAGGACTTCTCAGGCGGCGAGGCGCAACTACCGGAACTGACCCAGACGATGATGGATATCTCCGAGGAGTTCCGCTACAACTGGTACTGGTACACCGCAGTTCCTCTGATAGGTCTGGTAGCAATATATAAATTCAGAGGCACAAAGTGGGGGCACAGGATTTTCGATCCGATTATTATCCGAGTCCCGCTCTTCGGACCACTGGCGAAAAAAGTCGCGATTACACGTTTCAGCAGAACTCTTGGAACGCTTCAGGAATCGGGCGTACCTTTAATCGAGGCGCTCGAAGTCACGAGAGACACAGCGCATAATCTGGTTGTGGCGAACGCGATCGATTACACTCGAGAGCGAATTCGCGAGGGCGAGACAATTTCCGCGCCGATGAAAAGGACGAGAGTATTCCCGCCGATGGTCACGAACCTGATTTCGGTCGGCGAGGATGCCGGTAACCTCGAGGAAATGCTATATAAACTTTCCGATTATTACGACGTCGAGATCGACGCGACGATCCGCGCTTTAGCAAGTTTGATCGAGCCTATTCTGATCTGCGTAATTGGAGCCATCATCGGCGTTATCGTCGTCAGCCTTTATCTGCCGATCTTTAACTTAGTAAACATTATTAATTAACACAAAATAAGTTTGCAAGTAAAATATTCTCCCCTCAATGGGGAGATTTTTATATATGGAAATTTGATGGAAATCCGGGAGTGGATGGGTCAGAATGTACCTGTGTGTTCCTAACTTTTTTCAGCCGATTACTTCCCATTTCCCATTATTCCTGCTACAATCTCATCGATATTACTCGTGAATTTTTTACGGGCTTAATTTTCTTGTGCCCTCTTAACGGAGTTGACGCTTTATGGCAGACGCCAGATCAGTTCGTAACCTTCTAAACCTCATGTACGAAAAAGGAGCGTCGGACCTCCATCTCGGAGTCGATAAGCCGCCCTGGATGCGTATCGACGGTACGCTCAAACCCACCGACCTTCCGAAACTCAACCGCCAGGACATGGAAGATATTTCACGGATCGTCCTCGGACCGAAACGCGAATTTCTGATCGACGAGCAGAACGAGGTCGACTTCTCGTACTCGCCCGAAGACTTCCCCGGTCGTTTCCGTGTAAACTTCTACCGCCAGAAAGGCGAGATCGGACTGGCGCTCAGGCTGGTCACGTACTACATCCCGAGTTTCGACGAGTTGAACCTGCCGAAAATTATCGCGGATGTGGCTTTAGTGGAACGCGGGATTATCGTTATCACCGGAACCACAGGGTCCGGTAAATCCACCACCCTGGCCGCGATGACCGACCATGTCAACAAAACTAAAGACGGCCATATA
>JAPKYR010000101.1 GCA_026394215.1 bacterium | reverse complement strand
TCGGACGATGCCGACCTGAATCTTGTCGCATTCACCGGAAATGCCCCGGCAACATTCGCGGGCACCGTTGGTGTGAATGGAAATGATAAACTGATTATCGATCTGGGTCCGACAACCAGCAAAACCGGTGCGGATATTATGCCCCAGACAATCGACCTCAGGGCCGGAATGATAACGGATATTAATTCACTCGTAGACGAAATTAACTACCAGGTTTTCCAGAACGACGCCCTGCGAGGCACATTCGATGTCAGTGTCAGGGATGGAAGGTTGTATTTCGAGACAACGGAAAAGGGAAGTCATGTGCTTGCTTCCGATTTTCAGATCTCGGACGGCGCGACCGGTACGCTTGTGGCGCTCGGGCTTTCCCAGTATCAGACGCCTGCGGTCTATAATGGTTTCATCCTTGGATTTCCCTACGCTATTGTTACAGGCGTAAACAATTCAATGACTGTGGATATCGGGCCTAGCGTCTCGATTGACGGCACAAATCCCGATCCGGTGACATTAACCATCCCGGCCGGGATATACGCGAATCTCAATGCCTTATATGCGGCAATTGCCACTCAGATTCAGGCTACCCCTGAACTTAACGGCGCTATTGAGATTTCGATCCAGGGTCCGCCGGGCTTTCAATTTATGCGGATGTCGTCCGTGAAAACCGGACCGGATGTCAGGGGCGACGATTTCATTATGTCCGGCGGCCTCGCAACAGCGATGGGCTGGGCAGCGACGCCTGAAGCCTCCGGAGCAGGCACTGCCGATGGTCAGGGGATTGAGATAGACCCGCAGAATATTTTCAACAGCATGATCACAATGCGAAACGACCTGAACGGTTTGATTGGCGTCGACACTAAAATCTTAAATGCGATGAACCAGGATCAGGAGATGTTCGGACTTATTGAGGGCGATGTTGTTACAGTTAATTATGATGCAGGTTCTTTCACATTCAACATCCTGGCGACCGATACTTTCCAGGATTTCGTAAGCAATATCCAGGATATCCTAGGTTCGCGCGCCGATGTTCGTGTCACGACCGACGGGCGCATCGAGATCGAAAATAAAGAAACAACCCAGATTCTTGACCTCCATATTTCCACCGCAAGCGTGACGGGGGATCCAAGGACATTGTTCAATGAAATTTTCGATGCTCTTCCCGATAGTGTTCCAGGCTTATCCTCGGTAACGTCGAAAGCCATGGTCGATCCTCAACGTTATCAGCGCCTTGGTAACGAAGATCTTGCGCTTGCCGATTTCGACCTTGAAAATCTCCTTCGCTATGAAGCGATAGCCGGCGCCAGGGCGAATCGATTGAGCACAATTCTCGATCAGTTCTCCGCCGAAAGCCTGAATATCGACGGACTGCGAACGTCGATCGAAGCGACGAATATCGCCGAGGTCATCACTTCGATAAGCCAACAGGAAGCTGTGCTGCAGAGCGCGTTGACGGTAGGGGCGAAGGTTCTTACACCAAGTCTTCTTGATTATCTGGTATAACAGGACTGAAGATTTCCAGAAGTTCGCTCATTGAGTCGATCAACCAGTCCGCCTCAACTAATTCGCCGGGATTTCCGAACCCCCATGTCACTCCGACAGCCTTTATCCCTGCCTTGTGCGCCGATTCGATATCCGCTTTTCTGTCGCCGATATAAATTATCGAATCGCTGCCCCCGAATTCTCCTGCCCATTCCCCCAGCACATCTGCCTTGAACCTTTGAGGATTTTCACCGAGGTTGGAAAATTCAGAGAAATATTTGCGCAAATCGCATCCGTCCAAAACAGAATTGAAATATACACCCGATGCATTTGACAAAATAAGAAGGACAAATCCCCTTCTTTTCAACTCACTCAATGTCTCATGCACACCGTCGAAAGTCCGTCCGTAACCGTCCTTCAGCCTTTGATCTTCGGCGTCACCCATGAATTTGTGCAGAAGTTTCCAGCGATCATGGTATTTCGGCGGCAGGACGGCAGGAAAAAATTCATACGATGGCAGCCCTATCAGGCCTTTCACTTTTTCCCATGATGGAGTTTCGCCCTGTTCCCCAATCTCGGCCCAGAATTTTTTAAACCCGTCGCGAATCGCGTCGTATGAGACAGTGGCGGAATTAAAGAGCGTCCCGTCCATGTCAAATGCGATTGCTTTGATATTTGCAGTTGTCAAATTAATTTTTCGATTTCTCAATGCCTGATTTTAAGCTCCATTCCGACTTTCCTGGCGTACTCCATCACTCCGCCATCCCGATACTTCACGACCATCTCCGCGGCAGCCTTGTGCGGAAAAATTGTGCTTTTACGATCGCCTTTTTCCATCACTATTGCTGTCGTCTGCTGGTCGCCAACGAATACCCACTCTCCGCCGTATGCCCGTCGAAGCACCTCGCCAAGGTAATTCCCGGCCAGGTAGATAAGCACCCTCTGATCGGTAACATCGCCCTTCTTTCCAACTTTATCGTTAAGGGATCGAAAAAAATGGTCGAGAAACTTCAGGCTGTCCAGTGTGTAATCGAGTTCCACGCCAAGGTCCTGCTTAAGTATGGCGATAAACTGCTTAGTCTCCTCGGGAATTGTCTCGGCAAGTTCCTTATCGGTCGGCCCTTTCGGAACACCATCGCCCTTCATAGGGAGTTTTTTCAGTTTCATATCGGGCGGAAGTTTGAAACCCGACGTATCGTCCAAAGCCTCCGATTTGTCGATCCTCTCGATCACAACGTTCCAATATGATGCTAAATGGCTTGGCTCGATATTTGTCAATGCCTGTCTGATTCTTGAAAATGGGCTGATCGTGATTTCCTTGCCTGCAAGCCCTCTAAGACCCGGGCCGGTGAAAATGTCCCCGGTTTCCCATCGTCCTCCGAATGTCCGCAGAATTACCTCGCCAAGGTAACTTCCAAGCAGCACGACCGTAACTTCATGATCGTCCCGGCTCAGGGTCTGAACAAGTTGTTCGAGGACCTTGTCAAGTACAACAAGCGACGGCGGGGAGAAGTCAAGCTCTATGCCCGACATGCTCCTGATCCATTCGGTTGCGTTATCTGCCGCTTCCCTGCACTCGCGAGCAAGTTCTTCCGGTGTCGGTTCCGCGGCGGGAATTTCAAATGCCATGTGACTTTTGCCACTCCTTTTCAGTGTGAGAACTCCATAACAATCCTGTAATAAGCATAAGTACTCCTCA
>JAPKYR010000207.1 GCA_026394215.1 bacterium | reverse complement strand
CAGACCCTCGCCGGTTATGACACTCACAGGCCACGGATCAACACTCGGATTAACCGCTTTCAAATCTTCCTTCACGATATTCATGTCAAAACTGACAGCATCCGCAATGTCCATCTTTGTGACGAGGATTACATCCGATGTATTAAACGCCTGCGGATATTTCAGGATTTTATCCGATCCTTCCGGAGTTGATAAAAGCACGATCCTTTTATGCTCGCCTAATCTGAATGCGGAAGGGCAGATCAAATTGCCGATATTCTCAACCACAAGAAAATCAAGGCTGGCGAGATCGAGTTTTGGGAGGACAGTCTCGATCATGCTGGCGGTAAGATGGCATGCGCCCTCGGTATTCAACTGGACCGACGGCGACCCGGCTTTCTCGATACGCTCCGCGTCGCGTGCGGTAAACACATCGCCCTCGATCACGCCGAATTTCAGGTCGGGATTGTCCAGAATGGTTTTTACCAGAAGCGTTGTCTTGCCCGATCCAGGGCTTGAAAGGAAATTCAGTCCGACAACTTTATTTTTGTCGAGAATTTTACGAACCTCGTCCGCGTGGGCTTCGTTGTTCGACGTTATCGCTTTCATCACTATTATGTCAGCCATGATTTTCTCCTTCGGTTTTTCCTTCAAGGCTCCTCAATATAAATTCCTTTCCGCCGGTGATGTTAACTGTCGTGGTTTCGCAATACGGGCAGTAGAGGAATAACCTGTCAAGTTCGATTTCCTTCCCGCATTTCGTGCAGATGCCCGTTCCGGGGATTTTCTCAATTACCAGTTCGGAAGTATTGGTGATTTCGCTTTTGTCGCGAAGTATGCCGAACGCGAATTCTATCGAGTCGATACTGATACCGCTTAAGGCGCCGACCTGCACGATGATTTTGTCAAGCCGTGCGATACCGGCTTTGAAAGCCTCTTCGCAGGCGAGATCGATAAGGTTATCTGTAAGCGAGAATTCATGCATTGCGGAAAGGCCTCACCCCCTCGCCCCCTCTCCACATTGTGGAGAGGGGGGAAGGGGGGTGAGGTTTACCGTATTGTAACCGCTTTCAATGTTCTCGCAAGGACCTTCTCCGCGATTTTTCGGGCTTTCTCAGCGCCGTCGGCAAGGACCTTCAGCACTTTTTCCGGATTCTGTTCGAGTTCCGCGCGACGTTCGCGGATCGGTCGAAGGTAATTATTGCACGCTTCCGCGAGTTCCGCTTTGCACTGACCGCAGCCGCGTTCGCCGGACTCACATGTTTTGCGGATCCGCCCCAACTCATCCTTGTCCTTTACATAAATCTTATCGAGATAAAAAACAGGACAGTCATTGGGATGTCCCGGGTCGCCCATGTACGGCTTCAAAGGATCGGTGTAGTAAGATTTGATTACCTTGGTTGTCTGCTTTTCGGAATCCTTAATGTTGATCACATTTCCATACGATTTTGACATCTTGCGATTGTCGGAGCCGGGAACAGTCGCGAATTCCGAATGAAGATATTCGGGGACAGGGAAGAGCTTTCCGAATTTCGTCGTCATAGTTTCGGCGAGGTCGATTGTCAGATTGAGATGGGCGGCCTGATCCTTGCCGATCGGGACAAGTTCGCCCTCGTACATAAGGACGTCGGCGGACTGAAGCACCGGGTAGCCGAGAAAACCATAGTTAGGCGATTCGATTTTAAGCTGCTCGACCTGGTCTTTGTATGTCGGATTTCTCAATAGCCATCCGACGGGAGAGAACATGGACAAAACCAGGTGGAATTGCGGAATTTCAACAATATCGGATTGTCGGAAAATAGTTGACTTTTCAGGATCCAACCCCGACGCGAGCATGTCGAGAGCGACCTCCATCGCGTTCTTTTTAACATCCATATTCTCCGACCAGTTTGTCAGCGCATGGTAGTCGGCAATGAAAAAATAGCAGTCGTAATCGTCCTGCATATCGCGCCATGGTTCGATGACGCCGTGGAGGTGTCCGATATGTAATGGTCCTGTTGGACGGATTCCGCTGACGACGCGTTTTTTTCGCTTTGGCTCGTTCATGTTTACATTGTCTCCGTGGTTACTCTATTAAATTCGGTTAAAAGCCATCTTTTGTTACTGGTTCTATTACCCTTCGGAAGACTCCCTCAGTAAAGATCGGGGCGGGTTAAAAAAAAATACCGGCCTGATGCAGCCGGTTGCCATATGGGGAATATCCGGCCGGGGCATGTTACATGACTGACCACACCCAGGTCCGGGTAATTGACGTAGTAATATTTTCAAAGGCAGATTTCATAGTATGCGACCAATAATAATATTCTCAAGTACAAATATAGCTTATTATCATGGGATGTCAACCATCCGATATACTTAATGTTAATAACCGCGCACGTCAGTGAGCGGTCTACAAACCCCACTATAGTACATTATTGAATAGATATAATAAGATGAATTAGTGAACATGGTGAACCACTCGCTTACGCGCGTGGTTCTGATACGGTAATAGTATATTTGCAAGCGATTCGGGTTGGTGGACCACTCGCTGACGCGCGTGGTTCTGATACGGTAATAGAAATATATTATCAATTACTGTATTCCCCAATTCTGAACGCTTGAGTCGATGAACATCACTGTGTCTTCCTTCGCGATCTGTTCGGTTTCGGGCAGGGTGGTTTCGATAATGGTCAAAGCGTTGCCCTGGGCGTCGAGTTTGAAAACTCGAAGCTGGGTATAGACCGTGCTGTCAGGTCGGACGATCTCAAAATACATGATGCCGCGGTCGGTTTCAGCCTTGAACCCGACATAGACACTATATGGGTTGCCTGCGGGTATTATCGGGATGGCAGAGATTACGTCGCGCAACGGTTCGCACCAGTTATTGTAAAGCTCCGAGCCTGTCTCAGGGAAGCTGTTATTTTCGGTATAGTACCGTCGCATAAATAGTCTGGCCAGGTTGAACGCGAGAAATTGCCGTCGGTACCCGGCATTATAAACATTGTACCGAAGCCCGTTTGGGTCGAACGAGCGATGCGCTTCGTACCCGGATAAAACGTCCGCCTTCCCGATCGATTCCTGCTGATGCTCCTGCGTCTCGCTTGTTTTCCGGACAAAATATTTGCATTCGTACCCGGTTGCGGTGAATTTGAAATACACCTTGTCCTGATCCGCGCTCCAGTCCGCAAGCTCACGATCCAGGATTTCGAATCCGGGCGCGTAGGCGGGGACTGTCGGGTAGAACCATAGCCAGCCGGACGATTTGAGTTCATCGAGCATGCCCGGCATACGGCGCGACTCCCCGAAAAACGCCTCGGAAGAAATGTCGAACAACCCCGCTATAGCCTGGTTATTATCCTGCCATCTCTGGAATTCGGAACCGGCGGCAGATTCTTTTTTCCCGCATGAGATTGTTGAAAACAAAATTATAAAGGCTGATAACAGAAGCGCTGAAATCGGTCGTGATGTGAGTGGATGTGTCATATCGGTCACCAGAACACTGTATGAAATTACTGAAATGGCTGCATCAATTATATCTTACTAATCCAATCCCCGGCGAATTCACTCGCGGTTTTGAAAACTATGGTTCTTTCAGAAAATAATTCCAAGATATTTTTCAGATTCTCGCGGACATTTTCCAGGCCTCCGATAACGAGGCCGCCATCCGGGACGGAAATTCCGGTCGCCTGCAATGGATGTATTACTGCCACAAGGTAATTTACCTTGTCTTGAATATTTTCAAGGCCATATTTCAGGCGCGATGGGTCGTACGAAAGATCGATGTATCTCCGGATTTCGGAGTCGCGAAGGTCCGGGGAGTCGTAGGGCGCGCGAACAGGGGCCATGGTGAATGGGATTTCGAGAATCGAAAAGGGATTGTCGCCGGGTTTTCGATAATCGCTGATATCGGGATGGTATGGGCTTTGCGGAGTGGTTACCCAGTTGAAGGATCGGGCGATATCATCGCGTTTTCGTCCCGGCAGCGCCGATAAATCCGCAAGCATACCGATGGAATCAAGAAACTGCATTAAATCATTAGACCCGACCGATTCTCCCATTCGACATACCTTTGGCTTCCAACCGGAGGATGTGATTTCGTCCCAGATTTGCCGCGCTTCCAGTTCGATTTTTTTCTTGTCGCGAATCGGAAGCCATATCCCATCCGACATAAAATAAAAATGGGGATGCCATCCGATTTCACCGTCGGATTTTTCAATTGCCAACCAGAAATCGGGCAGGGTGTCGAGAAGAGCGGTAGTGCTTCCGAGAGATACTTTGACCTGAGTATCGGCGCGAACGAACCATGTGACTGGGCAGGATTCATTACTTGTATGTGAGCAGATTGTTTCTTTCAGCAAATCGAAAATGGGAGGAAGGGACTCGATTAATTGTGCGAAGCGCGATGGTCGGCTTGCGGAATCAAACGCGCCATCGCAGACATCGACCGTTATGAGGATTGGTAAATCCGTCATATGAGTTTCCTCACCCCCCTCTCTATAAATGGAGAGGGGCAGGGGGTACGGTGCTATTCCTCATCCCGCCAGCCTTTGAAATCGGGATACAAATACACGCAAAATTCAAATAACGGGTAATCGTGGCGGATCGTCACGCGCTTTGTCAGTTTTTTCGCGAAGTCAAACACCATCCCGGGATCGTAGTAATATAAATGCTCCTCCTGGAAATCGACATATATGCTCATCATATCGATCGCGACGCCTTTCTCCGCGAGTTTGAAACATTTCGCTATAACTTCCTGCATTAATTCCCAGTTGTCGGAGTAATTGAAACGGTTGTTGAATCCCTGGCTGGAAACCACGTAATCGAATTCAAGATTATCGGGAGCTTCGAGTATGTCCATCTCGATAAATTTTCCGAGAGGGTGTTTGCGCCGGGCTTCGTCCAGGAGTGCGGGTACGAGGTCGATGCCCGTGTAAGTCAGAGGCTGATCGAAATGCCGGCAGTAATCGAGGAATCCGCCGAATCCGCAACCCACGTCGAGGACGCGCTGTCCGCCAAGGTCTGCAATTTCGGACAGGACCCGGTAACGTATAGTCTGGTGCTCATCGGTCCCGGAGCCAAGTGTCCCGACAGTGTGTCCGAGTTTTTTGTATCTTTCGGTGTAGCGTTCGATAATTTCTTTTTTCTCGCGATGATCCATAGAAGTCACCAAGTCCATATTATAGTAATATTTTTAGAAATCGCGAAATATCGTGGAATTGGGGTGAGTGATCCCGGATAGCAGCTACCGGGATAGAAGCCTGGTAACTGTCCAGTAACTGCCCGGTAGCAGCTAGCTTTTTCGTCCCCGAAAAAGTAGCTGCTATCCGGGCAGAAAAATCAAGCCACGCTCATCCTTGTTTGGAAGTTGACTATTGTGTTGAACTATGCTAAACATAATTATAGGATGACAACATGCGGGCTTGATAAGCTTGAGATTCTCTCGCAGGGTGCGATTTTCGACCTCACATGCGCCGATGATTCCACACATCCGGGGAATATCGCAAAGAAACGCGATTTCGCGCTTGGAAATCTTGGCGAAATTTATACTCCCAAACCATCGTCATTTGTTCCGAACGACTCATACGCCAGTATTCCCGGTGTCGCGCATGTGAACAACTGCGGACGTCCGATGCCGGTGTTGAAAGTGCTCCAGACATCGCATTGCCAGTTCAACTGCAAATATTGCGGGTTCAGGAAGGATTCCGATTTTCCACGGGAATCTCTAACATCTGAAGAACTCGCGAATACGACATTTGAGATGTCAAACGCGGGGATTATCGAGGGGCTGTTTCTGTCGTCGGGAATCGGGGAAACCGTACGCGGTACGATGACGAATATTATCGACACCGCGAGGATTCTCAGGCAGAAATACAAATTCGAGGGGTATATACATCTCAAAATCTTGCCGGGATCGACTGTGGATCTTATCGAAGCCGCCGGACAGTTTGCGGACAGGCTCAGCATCAATATGGAAGCCCCGACAGAATCCGCGCTCAAGGATATGGCGCCGAATAAATCGATACAGAAGGCGATTGTCGATCAGATGCAGTGTATCGAAACACTTCGCAGGAAGGGGCGGATTCCGAGGCGGGTCGGGCAGACGACGCAGTTTGTGGTCGGGGGGTCGGACGATCCGGGCGCGAACGACAGGGCGCTTGTTGTCGCGGCGGAATATCTCTATCGGGAATTAAATTTCCGTCGCGTATATTATTCTCCTTTCAACCCGGTTATCGGAACGCCTCTTCAGGACCGTCCTGCGGAGAATCCGCGACGGTCGTATCGATTGTATCAGGCGGACCGGCTTCTCGCGCTGTATGGTTTCAAGCTGGATGATTTTATTTTCAATGATTCGGGGCGTCTCGATCTGGACACCGATCCGAAAGAATTGTGGGCGGACGCGCATCCGGAGATCTTTCCGGTCGAAATCACGAGGTGCGAGAAAGAGCAGTTAATGAGGGTGCCCGGAATCGGCCCGCTTCTTGCGAAGAGGATTATGGAAGCGAGATTCACCGGAGGGCTTAAATCGGTCGATGATCTCAACAAAATCGGTCGGGTAGCAAAGAAGATTTATAAGTACATTCTCGTGAATGGCAGAAAAGGGGAGACCGAAAAATCTCCGGTTTTGAAGGGGTTTGAGGAGAAGCAGCTAGTGTTGCCGTTCGGGGGGGGGTGAGGTTCAGAGCGCACTATGAATCTCTGGGATAAACCTGAATGTAGCTTTTTGTGGTAAAATTTATAATCATGTTAGATGATCTAAATTTGCCAGATTATAATATCCTTGGCTACAAAATTACCAAACAGGTAGTAGAGGATCACTATATTAAGGAATATCCAATTCCTCCAGAAAAATTAATTACAGTTGACTCCATTATTGGATACGGAATGCCCTCATTTGAATTTCTCGATTGGGTAAAAAGAATTCCTGGACATCGCAAAGACTTTATTAAGATTTATAATATTGATCAAAACCAAGTTACCAATTTGATTAATTACATTACTGATCAGTGGAATAAAGGTTATATTGGATGGGAGATGGAACTGTTTTAGGATGGGAACCATGTGGATTAGTGTCTGATGGATATCCTGAATCCTGGTTGTACTTTGACGGATTAATCCAGAATATATCGTCCAAATATAAAATTAGAACTAACCGATATGGCTTAATCGAGGAGTATTCTATTGCTAAGAAGGTGTGTAATTTTTGTATGTTACAGGAATCCCATACTCATGGAGGTATATGGGCACCAATACTTGTTGTCGAATATCCTCTTGAAGGCAAGGATGAAGGCGAAGATGAGGCAGCGAAAATCGCTAAACAATTAGTAGATTTCAGAATAAAGAATATGGGGTAGGGCTTTCCAAATCGTTTCCCCAAAAATGGTAGAATCTTTCACCTCTGGACATATTCCAGGGGGTTTTATTTTATGGCAAAAGTCCTTATAACAGGTGCGACCGGGCTTATCGGACGCGCGGTTGCCGATGCCTGCGCGCGACGCGGTATGGAGCTTCGATTGATGCTCAGGTCCGATAAATATATCGACCAGGTGAAGCATCTTAAATTCGAGCGCGTATCCGGCGATCTGACCGATCCGGACAGCCTGAAAAAAGCCTGCGAGGGGGTCGATGTAGTCTTTCATCTCGCGGCGTTGTACTCGATGTGGGTGCGCGATATCGACCTTCTTATGAAAACGAATGTTGAGGGGTCGGTTGCGATGATTCGCGCTGCGATGGATGCGGGTGTCGGGAAAATCGTCTATACATCGTCGGTCGCCGCGATCGGGCATCGCGACGACGGGAAACCTTCCGATGAAACCGTCCCATGGAATCTGGAATTTACGAAGGACCCATACACGAAGTCGAAACATCTCGCGAATCTTGCTGTAAAGGAAATAATTGCGAAAGGCGCGCCGGTGATTATCACTTATCCGTCCGCACCGATAGGGTGGGGCGACATAAAACCGACCCCGACGGGGCAGATGTATATCGATTTTATCAACGGAAAAGTCCCTATGTATTTCGATGGCGGGTTCAGCGTGATCGATGTCGATGATTGCGGGGAGGGGCATGTCCTTGCGTACGAAAAAGGCAAAATCGGCGAGGGATATATCCTCACGAATCAGAATAAAACTCTGAAAGAGCTTTTCGACCTGACGTCGGAGATTATGGGGACTCCGAAAATAAAACTGAAAGTGTCGAAGGGGATGGCTGCTGTTGGGGGAGGATTGATGGAGTGGTGGTCGAATGCGGTTACTAAACAGCCTCCGGTGCTGACCCGTGGCGGCGCGATGATGACCGC
>JAPKYR010000179.1 GCA_026394215.1 bacterium | reverse complement strand
TATATTATCTCGGATGATCCAACGCTTTCGGATGAATATCCCGATTTGATGCTTGTACACTCGGGAGGATTTCAGATTTATGAAAGGGATGATGCCGCTCTGAGGTGGTATCTAAGCGATTTCGCATTGACCGGCCAAGGCGGTAATGGCGGTGAAGTAAAGATAGATTGGCCAGGATACGGAATTGAATCCGGTAATTCGGAACCAGGTAATATTATCCTGGCTGGTGAGACTCCATCGCGGCTTGAATTCGAGATCCATGCCGATCGGGACTGCTGGATGGTGCTTTCGGACACATGGCATCCTCAGTGGGCAGCGACAATAGATGGAGAAAAATCGGAAATTTATAAGGCTAATGGAGCGTACAGGGCGGTGAAGATTCCTGCTGGTAAACACAGTCTGATTTTCGAATATCAACCGCGTGATTTTCAAACCGGACTATTTATATCGGTTTTATCGATATTTATGCTTTTGGTTATAGCAACGCTTGAAACGATGCGGGTTTGGCGAAATCAAGGGCCGCAGAGAATAGCTGACAATGCTTAAATGTTGACGATTATCCCATTTATCTTATTTACAAGGCTGTGGAAATATGGTACGTAAAGTATAGAACCGGGAGGTTATTTCATTCCGGGTGGTTGTTATATTAGCATAACTCTAAGTTTCTGGTTGAGGTTTAAGGCAAACGGAGTTCGAGTTAATCCTGCCGGGAACCGGTTATGCAAAGAATAACCAATTCCAGTGCCAGGCAAATCTTGCCATATGAAGAAGCGTCTTGGAAATCACGCAGGTTATACCCTGCTGGAGCTTTTATTTGTCATCAGCATAATTTCGCTGTTGTCGGCGATGCTTATTCCCCAGTTGTTGATACAGAGGGACAGAATCATCGAGGCGCAGGCTCAAAAGCGCCTGAAAACAATCGGCTCGGTAATGGCCGATTACGCCCTGTCAAATAGAGGTGGGAGTTACGCTGAGTTCCAGGAACTCAAGGATTCGAATATGATCCGCCGCGACCTTACCCTGTCCAGCATTATCACCGATTATTCGTTATCCTTCATTACCAATGACAGGATTCAGAATAGAAATAACGGGCAGATGTATCTCGGAAAGGAATTAGGCGGCGAGTCTGGCGAGGCGCATACGAGTATGGAGCCGCCTCACAGTTATACGATCATCGCGTATCCCCGACCCGAGCGACAGCATGCGCGTCTGTCGACATTCGCGATCACGGAGGATAACGTGGTCAGGGTTTATTCGCCGGGAACCGGGGTCAGTCTGAATGATCCGGGCACATGGTCTCCGATACTTTAAAGCGCCTTAAAAAATTCCGGTAAAATGACCAACTGGCGAAAATCCCGCCAGTTTGTATTTTTTTTAACCCCTCTTCTGATAAAATACGTTAAAGCCATGCCGAATGACACTAAAGTCACCGCGCTGATTATTACTTATGCCCCATCCCCGGATGTACTCGGGGCATGCATCGATTCGCTTAGAAACCAGAATCCGAAACCAGAGATTTTAATCGCCGATAACCGTGCGCCTTCCGATCCTGAGCATAAAGTCGCTTTATCGTTCAAAGAAACTGAACTTGATGGATCGGGCGGGGTAAAGGTTCTGAAACTTGACAGGAATTTCGGATTCGGCGGCGCGATTAATCTCGCCCTGAATTATATAAAAACTCCATACGTTCTGATTTCGAATTTCGATATTGTCTACGATCCCGGATATATCGAGTCTGCACTTTCGAGGCTTGAATCGAGCAGAGATGACGTAATCGGGATCGCAGGGAAAACGCTTTTTTATCCGCCTGACGCTGATAAGGACTGGCCGGGACGCGGTCCGGGCGATGCAAAGCCTGAGAGAGGGAAGGGGACCGGAGGGGTGATCGATAACACCGGGACTCTGGTTAACGGTCTGATTCTTGCTTACAACAGAGGAGTGGGACAGATTGATATCGGTCAGTTTGACGAGTCTGACCGTCCGATGGGGGCGTGTTTCGCGGCTTTTCTGGTCAGGCGATCTGCATTCAATCCGATAAAAACATCTGGCGGTGGAGTCGGACTTCTCGACCGTGCATTTTTCATGTATTACGAAGATATCGACTGGTGCTATCGGGCGAATCTGCTTGGCTTCAAAATCCTGTACGAACCGAAAGCGGTCGCATGGCACCATCATTCTCTCACGACAAGAAATAAGGGGGTGTTTTTCAAATACCATCTGATTCAGCGGAATTTATATCGCACGATTATGAAAAATATGCGATTCCGTACCGTGATCAGGCTATGGTGGATGCATGCGAGGCTGCACGTACGGAGGGCGCGAATCGAGAGGGATTTTGGGGCGGTTACCGCAAAAATATTGTTCGAGACATTGTTATGGGCTATCCCCGGGATGTTCATGCGTGGTCCGATTCAGTCCCACCGAAAAATTTCAGACACCGACATCATCAATCTTTCAATCGGTGAGGAAGGGCATCTGGACGATATCGCGCTAAGGCCGAAGCTTGACTGGTCGAATCCGCTTACATCGTTTAAACGGTTGCAGAGATTGTACCCCAGTGATCCCGCGATTGAACTTATCCCGATGATAGAAGGCATTATCGCGGAGAAAAATGAAGGACTGGAGAGGAAGGTGCTGGAAACGGCGGAGATAGTATGCCCGTCGATTGTTCCGATAATGAAGCAGATAACAGGGTTATGAGATGACTGTTACTTTATTTATTAACCGGTTCATTTGACTTTAAAGGAATGGAGATATCTGCTATACTGCTTTTTAGTATTTTCACAATCCCCGTTTCCGGGGGATTTATCTTTTTAGTTCGTGAGGAATCGCTAAATGGAAAAATCCAAACCCATTATGAACCGATGGCTCGTCGTTGTGGGCGCCATCTTAATCCAGCTTTGCCTTGGGGCTATATATGCCTGGTCGGCATATACTACCGCCCTTAAAGATCCTGACGGAATTTATAAATTATCAGCCACTCAGACACAGTTGATTTTTTCAGTCGGCCTCGCGACATTCGCCGTTGTGATGGTATTCGCGGGTAACTGGCAGAAAAAGTCATGCCCGAAAAATGTAGCTCTGACCGGGGGAATCGTTCTCGGCATTGGCTATATTCTTGCAGGCTTATTCGGGACCTCTTTCTGGCCGCAGCTTATTTTCATTGGGCTTATCGGCGGTGCCGGTATCGGACTTGCCTATGTATGCCCGATCGCCTGCGGCGTTAAATGGTTCCCGGATAAAAAAGGCCTGATCACCGGACTCGCAGTCGCTGGATTCGGATTCGGGGCGACTATCTGGGTCAAAGTTGCGAATGGTTTTTTTGGGTGGCCCGGTCTTATCAAAAGCATGACTTTCATCAATAACTCCGGTGTTCAGTCAACCTGGTTTATATTCGGAATTATTTACCTGGTTGCCGTAGTTGTCGGCGCATTTCTGATGCTGAATCCTCCCGACGATTATTGTCCGGCTGGATGGACCCCGCCGACCGGCGCAAAAGCTGCCGCGGCTGGAGGAGTCGAATTCAATCAGTTCCAGATGCTGAAAACCCCGCAGTTTTATATGATATGGTTTTGTTTCATTGCTGGCGCAATGGCAGGATTGATGGTAGTTGGCGTTATTAAACTTTTCGGAATGGATTCGTTGCAGGCCGGTGGAGCTAGCGAAGCTGCTGCGGGTGCGGTTACCGCGACCGCGATGGGGGTTTTCTATGCTCTCGCGAACGGTGTCGGACGAATTGCCTGGGGCGTGATTTCGGATAAGATTGGCAGAAAAACGTCCATTTTACTGATGTGTCTGCTCCAGGGAATTGCGATGCTTTCATTCTGGTTTATCGGCCAATCTATCGCGATGTTTTACATCTGGGCGACAATTATCGGCTTTAATTTCGGCGGTAATTTCGCGTTGTATCCCGCCGCGACTGCCGACTATTTCGGCAATAAAAATATCGGGACGAACTACGGCTGGATGTTCACCGCGTACGGCGTCGGCGGGATTATCGGTCCGGTACTTGCCGGGAAGTTCTCTGACAAAGTGCCTG
>JAPKYR010000013.1 GCA_026394215.1 bacterium | reverse complement strand
GGTTCGATGTCGATAAGCCGATAGATTTGATTATGGCAAGGCAGAAGATCGGGCACGCATAGTAAAAATCTATTATAATGTAGGATAATACAAATAGAGCGCTGGGGCGTGGCCAAGCGGTAAGGCACGGGCCTTTGGAGCCTGGATCGATGGTTCGAGTCCATCCGCCCCAGTTTCCCCACAATTTATCCCTTCCACTGACGTTCGGAAGTATTTATACCTGGTGGCAATAACAGCAGGAATCAAAGAGGTAATCCAATGTCTACAAGAAAAACTGCGTTCATACACACGATGATTCTTTTGATAATTAGCCTGGGGATCATCTTCCTCGCATTCGCGAGTCTGCCAGCCTGGGCCAATGACTCGTCAATCGACGCTGTCGGCGGAGCTGTCAGACTAATGGAGGATGGCTATTCGCCGGTTGCGATGCGATCAGCGCATATAACAATCAACCTGGCGACGCAGAGTGTGGAATGCGAATATGTTTTTGAGAACACCGGAGAAGCGACAGATGTGCAGATCGGTTTCCCTGAAAGCGGGTTTGGCGATGTGAGTATTCCGGAGGGGAACGAGACGCACTTCCGCGAGTTTCGGTCCTGGGTGGATGGAGAGGAGGTGCGGGTTACCCCAATGCCGGCTGAGGAGTCCGATGGTTACTCGCGATTCTGGGTGAAGACTGTCCATTTTTCTGCCGGTCAGACGAGAGAGGTTCGCAACACATATTTCGGGATCACCGGCGGCAATGTAATGGGATTGAGCATCTTTGATTACCAGGTATCGCCTGCAGCCTCCTGGAAGGGGAGGGTAGGAATCATTGATGTCGAGGTCGACATGAGCGGGATGGGAACCTTCTCGCTGCAGTCCATAACACCGGAGGGTTACGATCTTACCGCTGACTCAATTTCCTGGCAGTGGACCGACATCGAGCCTGACACCGATATGGATATCAGTATTTCCTATTTCGAAGGCTACGATGACATCTGGATTGACGGCGGTAAATACGACATAAATGTACCGTCGCTTGAGAATGCAGTGATAGGTTCTTTCAACCCATACCCGCGTGTTAACAGTGATGGCACCCTGATGGTTAGCTGCAGGGACATAGCAGATGGGCTTGGATTGGACTACTCATTTAATGAGGACGATTATAGCGTCACACTGGAGGATCGAAACACAACACTGGTCATCACCAGCGGTGAGGATGTAGCTGAACTCAACGGGAGACGGTATCAGCTTGGAACATTCCCGTATTACATAGAGACAACGATGCAGGTTCCGTTCAGGCTGGTGGTCGAGGCATTCGGAGGGAAGGTACAATTCGATCCACTGACCAATCGGACTTATGTGTCCACGGCCGAAAACATTGCCGCAATGCCTGAACCGGAATGGCTGAATCGGCGGCTAACTGAGGCTGAGTTAGATAGAAAGACAAGCGAGCAACTACGCCTGATGCGGAACACGATCTATGCTCGGTACGGACGGGAATTTCAGGATCGCGAGTTCAGGCATTATTTTTATTGCCAGCCATGGTATCAGCCGAACCCGCATTACACCGATGCGCTTTTAACTGAATTGGATCTGGCGAACATCGACCTTATCGTGGCTGCGGAAGGCAGTGAGTAGTATCGTTCGATCATGGTTAGTGTCCATCCGCCCCAGTAAATTGAAAAAAAAAATTCCCCCAGCCATTGGACTGGGGGAATTTTTATGTTTAGTGAAATTATTGTTTTCTAATGCCCGCAGCAGTGATGCGCCTGATGCGACGTGTCCGCCTCGGGGCAAATCTTCACGCCGTACTTCTCCGCAAGCCTGTTCGCGATCCCGATATACTTCTCGTGCGTTCCCTCGCCCATTTCTTCTTCCTCGACCTTCTCGAATTTCGCGCTGAGTTCCGCCTGGTCGTCATCCGTGAAATACTGGTTCGCCATCGGGTACAGGATCTGATCCTCTTTCATAATGTGATCGCGTAGCAGCATGATGAACTGCTTCGCGTGATTGGTCCAACTACGGATCGCGTCCTCATCGCCTTTGGAGGCGGCCTCGATCCCGTCGGTCATTCCGCGTACATGCTCGCGGCCAAGATCATGCTCCATACGCATGACATTGGTTGGACCGCAGCTTCCGGGCATCTGCCTTGCCTCGATCATCGGGAAAAGATGAACCTCTTCCTTCCCGTGATGGCACTTATCGGCAAAATTGCGGAAGAAATCGACCGCGTCTGAAGCCATCTCCTTGTCGAATTTCCCGTCCTTTGTGACGTCGAGCACCATTTTAGATAGACATGACAGCACCTGCTCGATTATTCGGTGCTCATTTTCAAGAATTTGTGTCGGTAACATTTTCTGATCCTCTTTTTTCCTGTTTGTTTATTCGAAGTAATAATCATTGTTAGCTTTGAGAGTATTTTTGGGGACACCTTTTTTTTGCCTGGCTAGTGATAAGTACAATTCAAGAATTTCACAGGCAAAAAATAAGGTGTCCCCAAATCCTGAATTCTTCATCGGGGACACCTTATTTTTCGCTTTTTGAAAAAAAG
>JAPKYR010000044.1 GCA_026394215.1 bacterium | reverse complement strand
ATTTGTTTGGTCTGCGGTGTGGTGATTGTCGCCAGTTTGTTGAATTGGGGCAACAAGGATAGTTCAGGAGGATTTATCAGAGATTCTGAAACTAAATTTGTCACATTTTTTTTCTTGGGGTGTTCGGTTATCGCAGCCATTGTATTTTTGTTAGCACATGACGTAGTATTTGGCGTCTACGAATGAATCCCGATAGCAGCTAACCCGGAGCGTCAGCGGAGTGTAGCTGATAGCCGGGATTAAGAAGTATAAGAATAAATTTATGGTAGCAAAAAAAAATGCCGCATCAGAATCCCATAAATATAGGAATTATCGGAGCCGGGACAATCGGTTCCTTCCTGATACGGGAACTGAAAAACGACCCGGCATTCAAACTGGTTGCTGTAGCCGATGTCGATACCGCAATATGCATGAAAGTCCTCACCGACAACGGCTACCCGAAATCTCTTCATCTTCCCTTGGAAAAATTTCCTGAAAATACGGATGTTTTCATCGAAGCTGCAAGCGGAAAAGTAGCGCCGATAGTCGCGAAATTCGCACTTGAACGCGGAAAAACTGCGATAATCGCAAGTATCGGCGGACTTGACGACATCGATATTTATCGCAAGATCGCCACTAAAACCGGAGGCAGGCTGATCCTTCCGTCCGGCGCGATATCAGGTCTCGATGCATTAAAGGCAATCCCATCGGCCAGTATCACAGAGGTTGCGCTGAAAACAACAAAACCGGCAAGTACTCTCTCCGACGCGAAGTACTTCACGGAAAAGGGAATTAATCCCCGCGACCTTACAGCTCCTGTATGTGTTTTTTCAGGCGTCGCGAGGGAAGCTGCCAAAGAATTTCCGAAAAGCATCAACGTTGCCGCAGCGCTTTCGCACGCGACAATCGGGCTTGATCGAACGAAAGTCGAAATCTGGGCCGATCCGTCGGGGGATAGAAATATACATGAGATCAGGGTTGTATCAGGTCACGGCACGCTGGAAACAAGGACATCGAATGTCCCGTTCGAGGAAAATCCAAAAACCAGCCGCCTTGCCGCTTATTCAATCCTGGCAACGATTCGAAATCTGACAGGTACCGTAATTGTAGGTACCTGATAATAAAATATATATAAAATAACATCGGCGTCCTGCCGGTTACATTCAAACGCACTGGCGTCCTTCCAGTAAAAAAAATGACTCTCGACTACACAGAATCGACACCAAACTTCCCATGGGAAACCCTGGACACAGACATTATCAACTGGCTCAGCGAGGATGCCGGACGGGGCGACATCACGACCGATTCCCTGCCTATCGCCGGCATACAGATCGAAGCCTATGTGCTGGCAAAATCCGATGGCGTCCTGGCTGGAGGCCCGGTTTTTTTAAGAATCCTCCGAAAAGCCGATCCTGATCTGAAACTTAACAATATCCTTCCCGACAGCACCCCATTTCATAAAGGTGACATTCTTGTCAGTGTAACCGGTGACGCCGCGAAACTCCTTCGCGCGGAACGTACCGCTCTGAATTTGTTGAATCACCTGTCCGGGATCGCGACCTACACAGCAAAATTCGTAGTTTACACCGCCGGGACCAATGCGAAAATTGTCGATACGCGTAAAACCCTTCCCGGGCTTCGCGCGCTTGAAAAATATGCCGTTCGATGCGGCGGGGGAGCGAACCATCGATCCGATTTGTCTGCTGGGGTAATGTTAAAGGATAATCATCTCGCGATTGTCGGCGCTGAACTTGAGGACGCCATACGGTTGCTGAAAAAAAATGTCGGGCATACGGTTAAAATTGAGGTCGAGGTTGACGATATCGATCAGGTCGAGCGCGCCGCCGATGCGGGCGCCGATATAATCATGCTGGATAATATGACCCCCGATGACGGTCGGGAGGCCGTTCAACTGGTCGGCGACCAGGTTATTATCGAGGCGTCGGGCGGTGTGACGCTGGAAACCGTCCGCGACTGGGCGGAGAGCGGTGTGGACATAATCTCAGTCGGCCTGCTGACCCATTCGGCTCCCTCAGCCAACCTTTCGGTTGAATTCAGGAAAGTCGCGGAATAAGTATCGATAAACCAGCTTATTTAATGATATTAATATAGACTGAATTGCAAGCTCTGACCGTACCATTTTATTTTTCTCGTCCATTTGACGGTCGGAAAGGATTGAAACAGTGGCAGAAGATATCAGACATCGTCAGGATCATATCGAGTTCCTTGAGGGTTACATAAGGGAACTGACCGATAAAATCGATGAAATAACGGGCGGCAGGGATTTCCTGAAACGTATTCAGTCGCTTGAGTACAGGATCGCGACATTGAAAAAATCCGACAATAAAACCTTCAAGGCGCGGATTGGAGACCTTGAGGTCGAACTTAAAGACATGCGCAGCGAATACGCCAAACTAAAACCGATCCTTGACGAACTTGAATCCGAACGCGCGTTTTACCGGCAAATCCAGGGTGACCTGTAAGAGTTAATCGCTATGCTTCTGGCAATTGACATTGGGAACACAAACATCGTCTGCGGTGTGTTCGACGGCGATAAAATCGCGGCTAAAGCGAGGTTATCGACCGATAGTCGAAAAACAGCCGACGAATACGGGTCGCTTCTCGCCAATATCCTGACACTGAAACCCTCGTCGGATGATTCGGACGCTCTTCACGCAATCACCGGCATCGCACTTTCATCTGTGGTCCCATCGCTTACAACGGTCTTCCGTTCTGTCGCCACAATGTACTTCGGGATCGATCCGCTTGTTGTAGGTCCGGGAATAAAAACGGAGCTTTCAATCAAGTACGATGACCCGCGTCAGGTCGGCGCGGACAGGATAGTAAACGCTGTCGCCGCTACACATATCTATCCTGTTCCTCAGATCATTCTGGATTTCGGGACGGCTCTTACTTTCTGCGCCATAAGCCGGAAAAAGGAATACCTTGGCGGCGCGATTTTTCCCGGCATGCATACATCATTCTCAGCACTCGCCCGGGGCACTGCATTGCTGAGCATGATCGAATTCCGCACCCCTGTCCCGGCTATCGGACGCGCCACGGAAGAAAGCCTCCAGTCCGGGGCAATTAACGGCTATGCGTCAGTTATAGAGGGAATGGTCGCGCGTTTCCGAAAAACCCTCGGAGACGACGCTATCGTTATCGGCACAGGCGGAATTATCGAGATAATCGCGAAAGCCACCGATATCTTCGACCACATCGATCCCGACCTCACTCTGAAAGGCTTGAAAATCCTGCACAATATCAATCGCCTGCGAAATTAATTTCAGTTAATAGTCAGCGTACCTTGATGAAATTCCGCTGGTCCTACCCCAATTGCGAGGTAAGCCCCTATAGAACCGTCCGGTTGCTTAAAGTAGAATTGAATATACGCCCTTTGCTCGGTATCAACGACAGGCGAGTCAGCCAGTTTAAACGCATAATTGCCTGCGAGATCGGGGAATTCCTGAGAATATACTTTTTCTGTATTATCCCCGGTAATGCCTGGAATCGATTCAGCGATTGGGGCAAATTCATAGCATAAAGGTACTGTAACCCAGTCAACTTGCCTCATTTGTCCGCCATTGTACGGATTTGCCCATGCAACAGGATTAATTTCACCGACCATTTTGATGTAATCATCAAGCGAAAAAGGTACTGATTCGACAAACTCACCAAGGCTGTACACGAGGTCATTTACAAACCGGTAAACGATATATACTTTCACTCGGGATTCATCATCAGCGGGAAAATTGTAATATTCGCGGAACTCCGATGCAGGGGTTGGATTATCCAGCGTTTCTGCATCCATGACCGCGACTGTTTTTATTGTTTTTCCATCTGTGACGCTGTCTAGTGCATTGCCGGAGCAGGGAAGCCATTCACCATTAGTCAATTCAGGATCGTAAACCTGATCGCTTGGTCCCTGGTATCGGGAGTATGAATATAAACCGGTTGAGAAATCAACATTGTAATAAATATCTCCAGACGAATAATCTTTGGTACTTGCTATGGGTTGCCCCGTGTAACGGTTATGGAATATTACCGGCATAAGCCCTGAACTTAACAATTCATCATAGTTTGCTGGAAACTCAGCGCCCATAAGATCGCGGTTAGTGTAAATCGCCATTCCTATAATCCATTCAACATATCCTGATTGCCACTCAAACCACCACGAACCGTTCGGATTCTCAGGATCAACAAGCCCGGAAGCGGACCTTGTTTCATCAATGGCAACTCCCTGTGTATTAGAGTTAGGAGTTTCTGCGGCGGGTGTTTGCATGCTTTGCGCATTTGTTGCGCAAGAGATAGATAAAAGAAGAAAGATAATTAACCCGGCAACGCAGTTGATCTTTGACATCTTGAATATGCCTCCAATCTTTTCTATTTTTATTACGCGCATTTCTTTCCTCCTACAGCGAATAAAATCTTATGAATGCTACACTACTAATAAGACATCTAAGTATAACACGGGGGGGGGGGGGGTCAATATAAATAGGAATTATTTCCTGGTAATTTATACCTAAATTTAGAATAGTCCCACAGCCCGACGACCCGTTCGCTGAGTTAGTTATGATATAAATTAAATAACAGGCAACAGAATTGCCGGATTAACGAATTTACATCGCCGCTTCCCCAAGCCCAAGTTCTCCCTCGACTTTATATAACTCCTCGATTAAAAACTGGATCAGATCGTCAAGTTCCATACCCAATTCTTGAGCACCCTGGCTGACTTCGTCGCGATTGACGGCTCGACAAAATGCCTTGTCCTTCATTTTTTTCTTCACACTCGACACTTTCATCTCCTTGAACGATTTATCCAGACGCACAAGCGCGCATCCGACCAGAAAACCGCTCAATTCATCGACCGCGAACAACGCTTTCGCCATTTTCGTTACCCTCGGCACTCCGGTATATTCCGCATGGCCAAGGATCGCATTTATGATATCGTCCGGCCATCCGGCTTCGCGAAGGATTCTCCCTCCCTCGGTCGCATGCTCCGGAATGGTCGGATACTTCTCGTAATCGAAATCGTGAAGAATCCCGACCGTCGCCCATCTCTCCTCGTCCTCACCAAAATGACGGGCAAGAGCGCGCATGCAAAGTTCGACCGCGCGGCCATGCTTCACAAGATTTTCATTCTTCGTGTACTCGCACAGCATTTCGTATGCCGCATCATAGGAGGGAATTACATGTCCGGACATATACTTGCTCCTTTAAAAAAAATCGTTATTTTGTAGGACGGACTTTCCAGTCTGTTACATCTGATAGAAAATTGTCATTTGTAGGACGGACTTTCCAGTCTGTTTTCATTTATCTTTTTCTCCTAAACTCAGAATAACAAGCTAGAAAGCATGTCCTACACACCCAATATATTTCAAAATAATCACGTATTCAAAATTATCATATTCATCGGCATCCCCATCCGTAATAAGACATCCGAAAAACCCTGGATCATTTCGTCGTGACCGGCGAGGAATGCCACACTGTTTCTGATTTCAGGCCGGATTTCCATCAGATAATCCTGGACATATCCGACATGCCCTTTCCAGTAAATTCCCTCCGACGGACGGCTGGCGGAAAGATAAACATCGATATATGCCTCGCGCCATCGCTCCTGCTCCTGTCTGAACGCGATATGAAGGTCGGTCCTTTCGCCGTAAAATACCGACACTCTCCCCCACTCCCCCCTCGCGAGGAGAATTTCCTGTATCACCGGACGCATCGAACAGATCGCGACCCCCGAGCATGCCAGTATGATGTTGAAATTCCTGTGCGCATGAATCGGAAACCCCGCACCCATTGGCTTCGATATCCGGATCAGATCGTTGGGTTGAAGCGACGCGATTGTGTGACTTCTACCCCCCTTGTCCTTCACAAGAATTTCAAAAAATTCCTGTCCTGTTCGGTTCGCGATTGTCCCGCGCCACGGTTTATGTCCGGGGACGGAAATTTCGATATACTGCGACGGCTGGCGATGCTCTTTCCAGATCTCTTTGGGGACATCAATCAGAAGGAAAAACTGGTCCTCAGCCATCGGGGCGATCGATTCAACTTTTGCTGTGAACAAGTCAGGCATTGTACGAGTATTGTAAGAGGTTGCGGGGAGGGAGTCAAAATTGGAAACATTATCGGTCCCGTTGTATAATTACTTTTCAGTGAGATGACTAGAATAATTTCCGAATATCTCCAGCAAATTGAAAATGCTCTGAAACGGAGTGATGCAACCGAGCATACTCACCGTCCGGCGCTTAAAACGCTTATTGAATCATGTCAAAGCGGGATAACAGCTACAAATGAACCAAGGCGCGTAGAATGCGGGGCACCTGATTTTATAATTACTAAAGGACGGATTCCGCTTGGCTATATCGAAGCGAAAGATATCGGAAAACCTCTGGGTAAAATTGAAAAATCCGAACAATTCAAACGGTACCTTGATGGGCTTGGAAATATTATCCTCACCGATTATCTAGAATTCAGGTGGTACGTCGAAGGCGAACATCGCCTGACTGCGCGATTAGCCGAAGTCGGGACCGGAAATAAGCTTAAACAGAATAATGATGGAATTCTGCTATTCCAGCAAATTCTTGGGCAATTCCTTGCAATTCGTAAACCAAATATTAAAAATCCGGTGGAACTCGCTGGAAGGATGGCGGGACTTGCGCAGTTAATTCGCAGCAGTACCGAGCTTTCGTTAAAACAGAGGGGTGAAGGCGGCAAACTGGAAGAGATCATGGAAGGCTTTCGGAAAGTCCTTCTGCATGATTTAACCAGTGACAAATTTGCCGATATGTACGCCCAGACTGTCTCATATGGTCTGTTTACTGCACGATGTTACTGGGATGGAAAAGGCGATTTCAAACGTGAAAACGCCGCATACGATCTTCCCAAAACGAATCCATTCCTCCGCAAAATTTTTACTGAGTTAGCTGGACCCGATCTCGATGAGCGGGTTACGTGGGCTGTCGACGACCTTGCTGAGCTTCTTAATCGTGCCGATATCGCAGCTATCCTTGAAGATTTCGGCAAACGGACAAAGCAGGAAGATCCCGTCCTTCATTTCTATGAGACTTTCCTCGCGGCTTATGACCCGAGAATGCGCGAAGCCAGAGGCGTTTATTACACTCCCGAACCGGTTGTCTCGTATATTGTTCGAAGTGTCGATCAAATTCTGAAAACAGATTTCGGGCTTCCCGACGGTCTTGCAGATAGGTCCAAAATCACAGTTAAAAAGAAAATTTACGATGTTGAAAAATCAGGCGTGACTCACGATGTAGATGAGGAAATATTTAAAGTCCTGATTCTGGATCCCGCTGTCGGAACCGGGACCTTTCTGCATAGTGTCATTGACCAGATTTACTGGCATCTTGTCGAGCAGGGACAGAAGGGCGCTTGGTCACAATATGTCTCAAAATACCTCCTCCCCAGATTATTCGGGTTTGAAATACTTATGGCACCTTACACGGTCGCGCATATGAAGCTCGGAATCCAGCTAAAGGAACTTGGATACGATTTCAAGTCAGATGAACGTCTTGGAATATATCTGACAAATACGCTTGAGGAAGCGTACGAGGTTGGGGGCATGTTATTCGCAAGAGAGCTTGTTGCGGAAGCTAACGCTGCGGTGAAAGTAAAGCTCGACATGCCGATTCTGGTCGTTCTTGGTAATCCGCCATATTCGGGGCATTCAGAGAATAAAGGGAAGTGGATTGAGGAACTTCTAAAAGGAAAAGATATTCTGACAAATGAGAAAACGCATAATTATTTCGAAGTCGATGGCAGACCGCTTGGAGAAAGGAACCCTAAATATCTTCACGATGACTACGTGAAATTCATTCGGTTTGCCCAGTGGAAAATTGAAAGAACCGGCTATGGGGTCCTGGCATTCATTTCAAATCATGGTTATATTGACAACCCGACATTCCGTGGCATGCGCCAAAGCTTGATCGAGACGTTTGACGATATCTATATTCTCAATCTCCATGGAAATACAAGAAAACGGGAACTATCTCCTGACGGGTTAAAAGATGAGAATGTTTTTGATATTCAGCAGGGGGTAGCGATTGGGATTTTCGTCAAGCGTAAGAACTCTCAAAATAAACCTGCTTCTGTTAAATATGCCGATCTGTGGGGAACCCAGAAATCAAAGTATCGCTGGTTGGACAAGTCCGATATCTTCTGCACTAAATGGCAGAAACCTAAACTCAAATCCCCACACCATCTCTTTATTCCTCAGGATGGCAGATTAAAAAAGGAATATATTTTGGGATGGGATATTACTGAAATCCTGCCTGCCAATTCCACTGGAATTAAATCTCATAGAGATGACTTCGTGTTTGACTTTGATTTAGGAAATTTGCGTGAGAGAGTAAGTAAATTCATAGACCTTAAAATCAGCAGTGAATATTATAGACAGGAATATAGCCTTTCAGACACACGCGACTGGAAGCTGGATGAAAATCGCAAAGCTCTATCTCAGGATAAGAACTGGTATAAGCATTTTGCCAGATGCCTTTACCGCCCTTTTGATATCAGGCCCATATTTTACAGCGAAAACGTAATTGAGCTACCAAGGCTAGACATCATGCACCATATGTTGGCAGGGGAAAATATCGGCCTAAGCACTACTCGCTCAATTGAAATTGGTCGAGGTTGGGAGCATATTTTCTGCTCATCGACGATCATCCAACATCATGCAGTATCACTTAAGGAAGTGAATTATCTCTTCCCTCTTTACCTCTACCCCGAATTCGATCTCTTCAACAACCACCGAACAGGTCTTACTAATGGCCGAAAACCGAATCTTGCAGATAAATTCACCAAAGATATTTCCTCACACCTGAAGCTGAGCTTTATAACCGACGGCAAAGGCGATCTGAAAAAGACCTTCGGACCGGAAGATATTTTCGATTACATGTACGCAGTTTTCCACTCCCCCACCTACCGCTCCCGCTACGCGGAATTTCTCAAAATCGACTTTCCACGGCTTCCGCTGACCGCCAATACTACGCTCTTTCGCCAGCTATGTTCTGCTGGAAGTGAGCTAGTTGGACTTCATCTTATGGAAAAACAAGGTCCGTCGATAACAAGTTATCCGGTTGACGGTGACCATATTGTTGAAAAGGTCAGTTACACTGAACCCGGTCAGGGATCGGAAAAAGGGCGGGTATGGATCAATAAAACACAGTATTTCGAGGGCGTGCCGCCGGAAGTCTGGGAGTTCCATATCGGAGGATATCAGGTTTGCCATAAATGGCTAAAAGACCGGAAGGAACGGAAATTGGAGTTTGATGATATCAATCACTACCAGGGAATTGTTTCAGCCATTCATGAGACTATCAGACTAATGTCGGAGATTGATGAGATTATTAATAAGAATGGTGGTTGGCCAATCAAGTAGGGGACTTATAAAACCCTACTCCAGCACATACACAAGCACGTTTTTCCTGCCCCACCTGAGAGCTTCGCTCCTCGAATCGAAACACACATCGATCCTGTTACCATGGATCGCCCCTCCGGTATCGCACGCGAGCGCGTAGCCATATCCCTCTATCCATAATTCGGTGCCCAGCGGGATTACTGTCGGATCGACCGCGCATACTCCCCTTGTCGCGACCTGACCCGTCGCGGTTCTTCCATTTGCGAATGGCCCGCAGGAAAGAGGTCCTGGATCGTAGGCGGTTGCTTCCATCTCCATAACATTACGATGGATTCCGGCGTTTCCACGGCTAAGAAGCGGCGGCATCGACCGAACCCCGACCCTTGCCACCCTCTCCTCAGGCTGGGTCATTATCCGGCTGCCGATATCCACACGCGTGGTTTCCTCGCCATTAAGGTAGTAGTACCGGGTAACATCCTCGGCTACCCCCGGCGTCCCCGGCGTGACCTCCACCATATGCCCCCTTAGAAGCTCGGAGTCCGGTTCAATGACCAATGGCGGATCGATAACCCGCGACGTGGTTACGTCCACAATCTCAACCCGGCTGATCTCGACCGTCATGTCTTCTTCAAGCGGGGTGGATGGAGGCGGAACAACCCTGTCGAGCGGCCCGATAGTGATC
>JAPKYR010000259.1 GCA_026394215.1 bacterium | reverse complement strand
AATCAGGCCAGGAAGCACCTCTGGCTTCCATACGTGCGCGAATTCTACGACTGGCTTCACACCGAGGAATATAGCGGCGTCGGGAAAAAAGCGAGCGGGCGCCATGTCGGGTCGCTGATCGCGGATGTGCATCGCACAATTGTGAAAGGCGGCATACATATGTATCCGGCGGGCGAGGACTATCCGAAGGGAAAAATACGCCTTATGTACGAGGCCGCGCCGCTCGCGTGGATGCTCGAGCGCGCCGGCGGGAAGGCGGTTACCGGCACAGGGGAAAATATTCTGGACATGGTGCCGGAGAAGGTGCATGATCGATGTCCGATAATTCTCGGAAGCGCGTACGAGGTTGATAAATTCGAGGAATTCCGCCTTAAGTGGGAAGCCTCGAACGAGGCGTATAGTTAGGGGGAGTTGGCCGATTACAAAGACGAGAAAATTTCTTCCAGTTTGTCGAAAAAAAATTTACCATGCTTTGTTGTTTTAATTTTATCACGATTAATAAGTTTTAGGATTTCGGACCCATCCCTGATTTCTCTATATTCACCTTTTGTAGTTGAACTTGCAGCATTGTTCAGTGAGGCTTTTAAATCATCTTTGGGGATTTCCTCGACATCAGGACGCCGTGGTAATGCGTTTTCTTTAAACCCCTGTTTAAAATACTCCTTAAGAGCATCTTTGTCCGTCATGAACCACGCTTCCATGGCTTGAACCATAAGATGCACGTGATCTGGGTCAATCCCGCTGAAGTCCCAGTTGTCACGTGATCGAAGGTGATCTACTGGTGATTGTGTGACCGGACCTTCAGAATCTACAAGTAGAAGACTTATTTGGGATGGATTTTTGATAACCTCATCATAGAATTTTTCAAATGCTTTATCGCGAGAACCGCAACAATTGATCCGTGGTTTATCTGATCTTCCGCTTAAAGTAGAAAATCCACCGATAAATTCACTGAATCCCAGACGTAAATTATGCCTTGTTTTACCTTCCCCTCCTCCCTCAATAAAAATCTCTACGTTTCGCTTCATAAGGTTCCCCCGATACCTCCACTGAGCCATAAATCGCCAAGATATTCGTCCTTCAACCAGCTTTTCAGCTTATCAGGCTCTAGCCGTTCCATATGGGTACCGTCTTCATCCCGTTCGCAGACAACAACCGACTCAGCAGTATCGGTCATGTGCGATACGAGGATGTCCGAGTGTGTGGTGATAATGAGTTGCGTGCGTTGCGATGCCTCTTTCAGCAACTTTGCCAACTCAACAATTGCATCAGGGTGAAGACCAATTTCGGGTTCTTCGATGCAGATAAGTCGCGGTGGGCTTGGATGGCAAAGAATGGTGAGGAGGCATAAGTATCGCAGAAGGCCATCGGAAAATCTAAGAGCTGGAACTGGTTGGGCAAGGCTATTCTCGTGCAAATAAATAGTCGCATTACCTTGTGATATACCTACAGTTAGTTTGTTAACATCTGGATATATATATTTTAATTTATTTATAATGATTTCGTAAATGCTTGCATAATGTGTTTCAAGGTTATTTAGAACTAAGGCTAGATTATATGCATTATCATAAAGAAACCATGAAGGTGCTTGAGATTCGCAAGCTGTCCTTGGTGGAGCTTCTTTATTCATATACCAAATACGGTAAATCCGAATCATTTGATAATGAAGATATAAATAAAAGGCTTCGTGTTGATTTGTAGCATTTATAGTTTGAGAAAGTAATAATCCTCCGGAAAATTCCTGCTCAACTGGGGTCATAGTTTCAATATTGGGTTGTTGGAGATTGAGTAATTGCCCATTATATATTGGAGTCCCATTATTATAATCATAAATCGATTGTGGCTGATTATATAAACTATCTTCGTTATTTTTGGAAATTTTTTCATTTTTCAATAGGAATCTGCCCATGTAATCCACCGTAAATGAAATACTATGAACTAACTCTTGGCCATCGAATTTCTGAGGTACAAGTGCATGCGGATACGACACACAAGTTTCTATTGTAGCATAAGGTGAATTTCCCTTGCCCTTCCAGAGCCATTGAACTCCACCACCTTTATTAAAAACATCATGTAAATTTTTTAAGGATTCAGCTTTAAGAAGCGAAAACGCCTCTATCATATTCGACTTCCCGGTCGCGTTCGCACCGATCAGCACATTCAGCGGCTTAAGTTCCAACTCCATCCCCTTCGGTCCAAAAGATAGGAAGTTGGTCAGTTTAATCTTCTTTATGAATGTTGAATCACCCATTATATTTTGCCTTATAAATTAAATCTTCACCCTCTCCTCGACCCTGCCCGGAGCCAAATCCTCCACCCTCCTGTGATGCTCAAGCGAGGCTTTTATAAAAGCCCTGAACAAAGGCTGCGCGCGCTGAGGACGCGACTGAAATTCCGGATGGAACTGCGTCCCCACAAACCACGGATGGTCCTTCAATTCGATCATCTCGACAAGCAGGTTATCCGGGGACAAGCCGCACATTATCATACCGGCTTTCTCAAGCTGATCGCGATATTTATTGTTGATTTCAAGCCTGTGACGATGGCGTTCCTTCACAACATCCACGCCGTATGCTTCATGCGCTTTCGTGCCCGGTTTGATAATGCACGGATAATGCCCCAGACGCATCGTGCCGCCCTTGCGCGTGATTTTTTTCTGATCCGGCATGAGGTCGATGATCGGCTCCGGAGTGAGCTCATCGAATTCCGTCGAGTTCGCGTCGGCGATCCCCAGAATATTTCTCGCGAACTCGACTGTCGCGATCTGCAGGCCAAGGCACAAACCCAGGAACGGGATTTTCTCCTCGCGCGCGTACTGGCATGCGAGGATTTTTCCCTTCGTCCCCCTGTCGCCGAATCCCCCGGGGACAACGATTCCGGAATAACCGGCAAGGAGATCGCGCCAATTTTCGTTATTTTCTAATTTTTCAGATAGGATGCAGTCGACATCGACATCCACCTTGTTCGCGATCCCGCCGTGCGCGAGAGCTTCGAGTACCGAGATATAAGCGTCGCGAAGGATCGCGTATTTCCCGACCAGCCCGATTTTTATTTTTCCCTGCGGATTTTTGATGGCTTCGACCATGTCCTTCCAGTCGGTCAGGTCGGGAGGTCCGCACTTGAGGCTGAGCAGTTCGACCAGTTTCGAGCCGACACCCATAGCCTCGAAAGCAAGCGGAATGAAATAAATATTTTTAACATCGACATCCGAGAAAACCGCGTCGAATGGGACATTGCAGAACAACGCGATTTTTTTCCTCATCTCGTCGTCCATGTCGCGAGTCGAACGGCAGAGGAGGATGTCGGGCTGGATACCGATCGCGCGGAGTTCCTTGACCGCATGCTGTGTCAGCTTGGTTTTTAACTCTCCTGTCGTGGGTATCAACGGCAGGTAAGTGAGGTGAACGTTGAGGACATGGCCCCTGGGCTGTTCCATCCGGTACTGCCTGATCGCTTCGAGGAACGGAAGGCTTTCGATATCGCCTACGGTTCCGCCGATCTCGATAATAATGACGTCGGGGGTTTCATCGTCCTGACTGCAGAGGCCGTGAATACGGTCTTTGATTTCGTTCGTGATGTGAGGGATGACCTGTACGGTCGCGCCCAGGTATGAGCCTTTGCGCTCCTTTTCGATGACAGCCTGGTAAATCTGGCCGGTAGTGATGTTCGATTTTTCGGTGAGATCGATGTCGATATACCGTTCGTAGTGGCCGAGGTCGAGATCGGTTTCGGCGCCATCCCGTGTTACAAAAACCTCGCCATGCTGATACGGGCTCATCGTCCCGGCATCGACATTGATATACGGATCAACTTTCAGGATTGTTACCTTCAAACCCCTCGCCTTCAGCAGCCTGCCCATACTCGCGGCTGCGAGACCCTTGCCGAGTCCCGAGAGATTTCCGCCGGTAACGAAGATATATTTGGTGTCGCTCATTCCAAGTCCCTCACGATATAAAATAGTAGTATAACACAAAAATCGTGCAATACGCCTCCTGCGTGGCATGCGACTCCGGCGCATGATTAAAATTACCAGACCTTGCACCGGAGGCACAAGGCACACCTAAACATGCGCAGGATGCGCATGCCACGAAAAAAGTGTGTTTATAAATTTACAGCCTGAATTCGGGATGCGGGAAGGTTGCGCATAATTCAGCGACTTCCTTCTTCACTTTCGCGATCTCTTCTTCATTCTTGATATCGTCAAGGACTCGTTTGATCCACTTTGCCACCTGCCTGAAATCATCGTCCCCGAATCCGAGGGTGGTCATGAACGGACTACCGAGCCTGATTCCCGAGGTTTGCATCGGGGGGCGCTCATCGCCGGGAACCATATTCCTGTTGCAGCAGATTCCGGCCCGGATTAACGCTTTTGCGGCCTTGTTACCGGAATAGTCGCGGCCCCTCAAATCCACCAGAATCAAGTGTGTGTCGGTGCCGTCGGAGACAAGTTTAAATCCCTGCTTCATCATCTCGTCGCCGAAAAGCTGGGCGTTTTTAATAACATCGGCGGCGTATTTCTGGAATTCGGGTTGCATGCAGAGATGGAAGCACACTGCTTTCGCGGCGATCTGGTGAAGGTGCGGGCCGGCCTGGATGCCTGGGAAAACGGCGCGGTCGATATCTTTGCCGCGTTCGTTGTCGGCGAGGATTATAGCGCCGCGTGGTCCGCGAAGGGTTTTATGCGTGGTTGTAGTAACAATATCGGCGAATCCAACCGGAGTCGGGTGGGCTTTTCCGGCGACCAGACCCGCAAAATGGCTCATGTCAACGAGAAGCAATGCCCCGACGCTGTCGCAGATTTCGCGGAATTTCGGGAAATCGACAATTCGGGGGTATGCGGTCGCGCCAGCCACGATAATTTTCGGCTTGTGCTCTTTTGCGTCGGTCGCGAGTTTGTCGTAATCGATTATGCCGGTTTTTTCGATGACCCCGTACGGCATGAAGTTATAACGTTTGCCGGAGAAATTGACCGGGCTTCCGTGGCTCAAATGGCCGCCGTTTGCGAGGTCCATCGCCATCGCGTGGTCGCCGTGTTCCATGAAGGCATAATAGACGCATTCGTTCGCGGGAGCGCCGGAGAAAAGCTGGACGCAGGCGTATTCGGTCCCGAAAAGTTTCTGGGCGCGCTCGATTGCGAGGCGTTCGATCTGGTCCATGATCATATTGCCTTCGTAGTAGCGTCCGTCTTTCTCCCACTCGCGCACATAGTCGGATTTTTTTGATCGCAGATATGGAAATCCTTCCGCGTATTTGTGCTGGAGAGGAGATCCGCTTGCTTCAAGGACCGCACGCGACGGGAAATTCTCGCTCGCGATAAGCTGGACGGTGGACATGACCCGGTCGTATTCCTGCCTGATAAGTCCGTGAAGTTCAGGGTCGACTTCGGATAATGGCTGATTAAGACTGCTCATATAACACCTCGCGTGGTTAACAAACCGATTCGGGTTGTGCATTATAACGCCGCAGGGGTGGAATTAGAAGGGGTAGAAAAGTTTAGAAATTAGAAACATTTAGCCAAAAAAAAGGTGGAAATCCGTTTTGTATTGTTCAATAATTCCAGAAATTACCGGGGGTGATTATATGAAATACTGCCATAGATGCGGAACGGAGTATTCCGTCAATCTCAAAAAATGTCCCGACTGCGGCGGCAAGCTTCACAACGCGCCGGGACTGAAGGAAACAGTCACGACCAATGAGAAGGACTGGGTCGTTGTTGCGCGCGCGAGGGATCAGCAGGAGGCCGAGGCGATCCATGCGCTTCTCGATTCTGAGGGGATTCCATCGTCGGTTCGCGATTCCGCCGGTGTGCTCAAATACTTGGACGGTCCGTTCCCTTTCTTCGGAGGTTCCGTGGAAATTTACGTGCACAAGACAAAATATGAAAAAGCGAAAGAAGTTATTCTGGAGAACGGCGAGTGGACGGAAGATGAGCTGACCGAATATATGGAGTCTCAGGGATTTGTGGAGGAGGAGGAAGAAGAGTTTCTGGATACGGACCTTGACGTGTAGGCTTTGAGACCCGGTTGAAGGTCGAAATTCTTGTCGAGATTGCGGAAATATGCGGTAAATGAAATAACGCCCACTATTATAGCGGGCGTTTTGAGGATGGGAGGGGGTATTTGTTTTTCGTTGATGCGTCTCTGATCTTTTGTGACCGTACTTAATTAGATACCGCTAGGGGTTATTTCTTAGGAAAATATGGGGAAAGGGGAGTTTTTTTATAAACCGTTAATTTATAGGCCAGGTCCGAAATAAAATAACCTATTGGAGGATAGTACTTCGCCCCCTGAAAAATACGCAAGACCGACAATTCCACCTTCAGGGGTAGGATTCAATTTCCACATTCCGGTTCTAGTATCCTCTTCAACTCCCATGTCTAGGTAATCGATCATCCATTTGACAGAACCATCTGGATAAAGAAGTGTGATTCTGTTTCTGTCCCCGATGAGGATACATCCGTCACGGTAGATAATAACATCATCGACTCCACCATAGGGCCAATCGATCTGATATGACCAAGATTGATTGCCTGCGGAATCCAGAGTTCCAAGGATTGATTTGTCTTCAAAACTTCCAATCATTACGTAATTTTCATCTGGAGTGATGCCGCATGCGTGATACATTCCACCCTCCAAGCACCACAATTCCGATCCGCCATTAATATCAATTGCCCTGATTCCATTCCGGTTACCAAAGAGTATTATACCGTCGTCAGAAATCGTTACTGGCAGGGCAAAAGACCATGTTTGATATTCAGCTTTCCAGGCATTTGAACCGTCGAGATTCAACCGGTAAATATATGGGTAACCTCCGCTAATACTATTGGGATCCCAGATGTCTCCCTGGATAATCCAACCACCATCTTCGGTTGGGTATGGTCCTGTATAACAACATGCCGACCATCCTGGGACGGTGATTGTTTCAAGTAATTCACCGTCAGAAATGGAATAGACATTAAAGCTAGTTTCAGATGAAATCATAGCTATACGATCGTTATCAACTCGCCACGCTTGGCCATTTATAATATTGCCGCGAACAAGCTGAGTCCTCCAGATTGTGTTGCCACTCAAATCAATACATTCTAAAAAGGAATAACCCCACACCTTTGAACGCGTTTCCTGTAAATCAGATGAGAATTGTGAATAGTGTTCGTCCCTCGTTGCCAAACAAATAACTGCACCCTGTAAGGAAATGACTGGAGAAACAATGGAATTTCTCCACCAATCTTCAGACTCGGAAGAATCATCCGAGAATTCAAAACCCCATTCTGATTTAGGTATTAGCATTTTTTCCCAGTCCATAGTTCCATCAGGACGTAAGTGTTTTATTGAGTCTGATAAGTAAGAATCCGGGTCGCATTTCGGTAGCCAGATTCCACCTTCAGAATCAAGTATGATTTCCCCACGCTTCATAGATTCCGTCCAAAGCAGAACCGGCTCAACTTCAGGCGAGTCCATGTCCACGCGGCAGGTATGCCCAATATTAATGCCGACCTGATATCGTCCTGGTGGAAACGCCATTTCATCTGAAGTAAGCGGTTCAAACACCTCAAAGTTGTTTTCAGCATTGGCTAAGGGAGAGAAAGCCATCATGGCAACTAAAATCAGAAAGTGTAGTAAATAACGCATGGGGTAAACCTCCATTTTTTCCCAACAATGACAGGATGGTCCAATTCCCAATTTTGTTTCAATAAGAATAGCAGAAAATAATTTACTTCTTCCCAAGCAACACTCTACTCAATATGCGTTTTCTCAGGATGCCGAAGTGGTATGGGAGAGGGATTTCCTTGGGGCAGAAATTGCGGCAGCCGAGCATGGCTTCACAGCCGAAAACTCCATTCTCCGTGAATAACTGCTCCGCGAATTCATCGAGCGAGCGCTCGTCGCGGGTATCCATAAGGAAACGGTATGCGCGGTTCATGCCGGCAGAGCCTAAGTATTTCGGATTCATATGGGTGGCGCCGCAGGCCTCGATACAGATACCGCACTCGATACATCGTTCGGCCTGGTAAACGGGAATCTGCTCGTCGGCTTTCTGGATATTCTCAACTTTCTCATTGAATGGCTTGGACGTATGAATCCAGCCTTCAAGGCGGCGGGTCATCTCCATGTACCATCGGCCTTTGTCCACGGCGACATCCTTGATGTGGTCGAAATATCGAAGGGGTTCGATCGTACTGATGTCCGGAAGGTCCTTGGTCTGGGTTTTGCACGCAAGGCGTGGCTGGCCGTTGACATTTACAGCGCAGGAGCCGCAGACATTCGAACGGCAGCAGATATCGTAATAAAGGCTTGGATCCTGATTCTGCTGGATTTCTTCCATCGCGAGATAAACCGAGAGGAACGGGCGATCCTGCACCGTGAAAGTGTCGAAATGCGGAACGCTCGCGGGATCTTTGGGATCGTGACGGTAGATTTTGAATGTCAGAGTTCTGTTATGGTTAGCCATGATTCATGGTCCGATTTCGTTATTTTGCGGGCGGAGGCGCTTTTTCGCCGTAACCGCGGTCGCCCGGAGGCAGATGAGTAATAACAACATCTTCATATTCAAGACGCGGGAGGTAACTTTCTCCCTGTTTATAAGCAAGGGTCCGTTTCAGCCAATTCTTATCGTCGCGATTCGGGAAATCCTCGCGATAATGTCCGCCGCGGCTTTCCTCGCGTTTAAGCGCGCCCTGAGCGATTGTCAGGGCAATATCGATCATGCCCTGAATCCTTAGCGCCATTTCGAGTTCAAGCGACCGCCCGGTGGATTTGCATCCGAGGCCTAATTTATTCGAGCGTTCGCGAATGTCCAGAAGTTTATTTACGGCATCCTGAAGGAGTTCGCCGGTACGGAAAATCCCTACCCCTTTTGTCATCAGGACCCCCATCTCGTTAACAAGCGCGAATGTATTGACTTCAGGATCGGTGGCAATAAGTTTATTTATTCGTTCCTGCTGCCGATTGAAACCATCATGCAGAACACTGAAATCGCTGTCCTGCGACGATCTTCCCTTTGCATCATTTGCGGCAGCCTGCCCGGAGAAATATCCTGAAGCGATGGTTTCAAGAACGGAATTCCCGCCAAGCCTGTTATATCCGTGCATATCCCAGCATGCGCACTCCCCGCCGGCATAGAGACCAACGACTCCTTTCGCGCGGCAGTCGATATCGGTTCTAACCCCGCCCATAGTATAGTGCTGAACGGGTTTGACCGGCGCCATCTGGGTGATAACGTCGATACCGGCAAAATCGCGCGCGATATCGTGGACATCCCGGAGTCTGGACATGATTTTATCGGCGCCAAGATGGGTGAGGTCGAGCCAGAGATACGGTCCGAACGGGCCGTCGATCCCGCGTCCCGCGCGAATTTCGCTCATCATGCTTCGGCTGACAACATCGCGGCTCGCGAGATTGCCCTTTTTGGCGGCGTAATCCCACATGAATTCATGGTTCTGGCTGTTTCTAAGCACGCCGCCGTCGCCGCGACATCCTTCCGTAAGTAAAATCCAGATGGGATATATGCCGGTCGGATGGAACTGAATAGCCTCCATGTTTCCAAGGGGAACCAGGCCGGTGTTGTATGCAAGCGACTGCCCGTCGCCGCGACAGATAATCGCGTTGGTGGTCTCGGAAAATAATCTTCCGGCGCCGCCTGTGGCGAGGATTGTGCTTTTAGCATAGAAGGTCAGTAATTTTCCGGTACGAAGGTCAAGCCCGATACATCCGATACATCGCTCGCCGTTCATCACGAGGGAAATTACCTGGATGCGCCAGAAAATATCGATTTCACGGCGCATCACTTCCTGGTCGACAGCGTACAGCAGCGCATGGCCGGTGAAGTCGGCGGCGAAAGCGGCGCGCCAGACCGATGTGCCGCCGAAATTTCTCTGCTCGATTTTTCCATCTTCGGTACGATTAAAAGGACAGCCGAAATATTCCATTTCGCGGACGAGTCGAGGCGCGGCTTTCGTGACGCGCTCGACGACATCCTGATCGGCGCCCCAGTCGGAACCTCTGACCGTATCGTCGAAATGAAGCTTCCAGTCATCGCCGGCGGAATGCTCCCCCATGTTGTCGAGGGAACACTGGATACCGCCCTGGGCCGCGTTTGAATGGCTCTGGCGAGGCTGAACGATGGAAATAATCGCGACCGAGCAGCCATTTTTGTGAGCTTCGACAGCCGCACGTTCACCGGTCAGACCGGCTCCGATTACTATAACGTCGTACTCGAAAATGCTCATCAATCAAATCCTTTGTTCGCCATCAGGATCGGAAGCGACATCGCCATTTTGAAATCCCGGATAGCAGCTACCCTCCGCTAACGCTCCGGGATAGCTGCTACCGGGATTTGAATAATCTGAGTAATAAGAAATTGATGAATTTGAAGTAAAATCAGGCGGATAAGGATCAGGGTCAGTAGCAAGGAGGAACTTCGCCAGACTGAAAACACCGAGTAGAAAGAAGACAACAAAAAGAAACGCCAGAAATCCGACCAAGATACTCTCTTTGATTTTGTCGGTCAGGAAGCCAAGCTTTATCAGGATGGAGCGAATACCGTTGAATGAATGAAATGTGAGGGCAGCGGCAAAAATAACGTAGATTATAAAAACGGATGGGTTAATTCTAAGGATGCTCTGGTCGACGGTGGTGGTCGGGACCCCAGTGTGCTGGACGATAAGGTGCCAGACTCCGAAAATCGCGATCATACTTCCCGTGAAAACCTGCAGGTACCAGAAGATCGTTCCGGAATGCTTCATCATGGTCAGGTGTCGCCATGATTTATCAATTTCTTTGTAGGGCTTGCTGGCGATTCTGATGCCATTCAGCGTATGGATGGCGAAAGCAAGAACCAGGGCGGCAACCATGATTAAGTAAAACCAATCAGGAAGAGTTTCATGCCAGAGCCTGAGCATGTCCTCGTAGAGTTCTTTGCTGATAAGAATGGTTGCGTTATCCAGGGTATGGATGACTACGTATAAAACAAGAGCGAGCCCTGTGAGGGCCTGCAGGAGCCATAGCCAGACTGGCAGTATGTAAGAACGTTTCATTTCAACCTCAGGTTGTCGAGGTAATTGATGGAGGTGGGTTTCAACCAGGACAGCCAAAGCGAACGGTTGTGAATATTATCACAAGCCGACAAGGATATCAAATTGGTGGAGTCACGCACAATACTAACGGACACCTTCTTCACCGGTATATTGAAGGCTGACAATTTTCCAGTCTCCACGCATTTTTAAAAATGTAAAAATATCCTTGCCAGTACCGATCTCCGTATCGGACTCGTATCTGTAATCGCAGACAGCGTAAGCGATATTTCTAAAAGTTTCAATCTCACGGTTAGTCAGATTGTCGGATATATGCTCATTATTGGTAAATGTATTTTCCTCGGTGCCCTGGAGCCAGTCCGAAATCGAGTGAGTACGCTGGAGTTCGCCTCCTTCAAAATCGTAGGCAACGATGGCATTGGAGAAGAAAAGGCCTCTGAGAGTAAGGGAATCCTTATTGGAGTAGGCTTCCTGGAAGTTATCGATCAGGGCATTCACCTCGTCGATATCGTCGGTTGCGGACGATTTCTCCGGCAAACCTGTAAGAAGCGCGATTGCGATCAATGCAAGAAGCGGTCCTGATATCCAGAGTTTACTTTTAAATGATGAGAAATTTATCTTCATATGAACCTCGTATTTTCATAAACCGGAATAACAGCTAATCTGTTCCCAGGGTCGGTATTATCTCTTCCTGAGCTGTACTTTCATTTCCCACATTACCCTCTTCCTGAAGCAATTGTTCGGCAGAGTGAGGGAAATAACCCATAATAATATCTCTTAACTCATCCGCAAGGACCTCGATATCGGAGGTATTCGCCCACCTTGTTGCGTTGATCTCGGTGAGTTGATTGCTATTTTCAGGATCAAGCCCGTGGAAAAGGAGCAGATGGCGAGCATTAGCTGAGGCATAATCCGTGCCCATATCATTTCTTTCCGTGACAAGGATAAGGCGCCATCCAAGGGTGGTTGGGAACGGTCCGCATACCTGGCCGATCGGATCGTTGAATGCGTGCATTTCGAGGATGGGTTGATCCATCATTCCAATTCTTATTGTACCGAGATCTCCGCCGCTGGTCTCTGCGCCCGGTTCCTGGCTGTTCTCAACGACCATGCTGGTAAAATCGACAGTTCCCTGATTGACCTGGTCCCGGATTTGTTCGAGACGCGTGATTGTTACATCGATTGTATCGGGCCACTGAGTCGCCGTGGCAATAGTTCGGACCCAGGCTTCGCATGCAATGCCTTTGGCCTGTTCAGGATCTCTTTTCTGGAAAGTAACATAGTGACGGTAGAGATCGCGAAGGTCGGAGGCCATAATATCGCGGCCGTTCACCCTTAAGGCTGGGCCTTCGAAATTTTCCAGGAAGGGCGGTATCACTTCTTCCACTTCATTCGGCTTATAGACTTGCTCGATCTGGGTGATTTCTTCCGGCGTCATTTCACTGCGGGTCTTGTACTTCGATTCTACGCAGCCCGCTGAAAGAAGCAGGGCAAGGGTTAAGAGAATGGAGATTAATTTTGCTGAGCGCATATTGATGATGTTCCTACATGAAAGGATTCATGGACATGGTTTAAGATTATTCTAGAACAAATCCGGCTCAAAATAATAGTCTATAATAACATTCATCGCGCTGTTCTGCATAAAAATCCGGCTGTTCGAACTTCTCGGAGGGGATATCGGGTGAAAGACCGATTCATTTTCGCAGCGAGGGAATCCTGCCCGTTCTGCAGCAAGCCGGCGTCCTGCGGTACAAATTGAAGCAGCCTGAGAAGAATATTACGAAAAAAATTAATGATGGAATCGGGGGCTGCGGGTATTATGATTATTGACATTATATAAGAGAATATGATATGTTTAGCTATAGGAATTGATTTCATGGATAGAATTATTCTTATTTCGGATCTTTTTCCCGGTCGATTCTGGAAATTTGTAAATCCAATTGGTAGAATAAGGGCTGTCATCGGATAATTACATGGGTATCGATTTAACTTATGCAATTTTGTATTGTGCCGAACATAATCGGTACAAAATTTACCAAAATAACCCGGAGGTTAGAGATGGTCTTTCCCCGTAAGGCTTTGATTCTCATTTGCCTCGTCATCTTTGCCCTGATCGTTGGTTGTTCGGGAGGCGGGGGGGAGGCCCCGACGTCGCCCGATATTGCTGGAACCGATATACAGGCCCAGTCAAACACAAACAACATAGATATCTGGGGCGCAGGCGAGGTCGTCCTCAATATTGAGGATGGCACGGCTGAGGTAATCCCAGCCAGGACTGCCGAATTCACACTCAATTTAACCAGGTTTTACAATCCCCCAGCGGATACGACAAATTTTCAGGTTACATTGAATGCTGCGGACTGCGATATTCCGAACAGGATTATCGATATCAACCTGATATTAAAGCATCCGTTTCCCGATACAGGATACTGGGGATTCGACACAAGGATGACCATATTCGGAGCTGCCACTACGGTGGGCAAGCACGATGCTACGGTCGCGTATCCTTCTGCCAGTGAGTTAAGAATTCTGAACGCCGATGGTTATATGCGATGGTGGAACAAAACCGAATTTGGTCCACTCGATAAAATCTTCGGATATTGTGAAGGTTGGATCGCATCGGCCGGATTCTCAACTTCTTTTGGGTCTGTAAATGGTTACAAGTATTTCTATGAAGGCTGTTCCGCGACAGAGTACCCGATTAATCCGTCCGCTACAGACCGCGGCGTATTTTCAGCGGGACCTGTAACCAGAAAGACAGCGATCCAGTTCCCCAATATTGCACAGCCATATAAGTTCAAGTATTCAATTGGATCGAGCTGGGACCTCTCAACTCCATTCCCGCCAACTGAGCCCGCCGATTTCCCGCTCACTGCAAATTCGCATGAAGCATATAAAATCGCTGTGACTGAAAATACGGGCTCGTCGACCGCATTCTATAATCCGGTCGATCTTACATTCGGCGGCGACCTTGTATTGGATATTGAAGTATTCGACTGGCAGAGCGCCGGCGATCCTGAAGGACAGATTGCAGCACTCTGGGTTGAGAGCCAGACCCTCTTCCCATCTGCGGTCAATTTAATCGGAAATCCCGACTGGACGTCAACGGTAACAGGCGCGCAGTCGATCAAGTTCTCCGGTACCCTTCAGAATGTCACGCCGACAGCAATTGACGGGCAGGAACTATTCATCACGGTGGAAAATACCAGCCCGAATACATTTGCCGCGCCGATACCGGGTTTCATATTTCCGACTTCACCGCTGGCTGCTTACGGTCTGTTCAAATGTGTCATAAAGGACAACGGCGTACCGCCCGTTAAGTCAATCACGGTTACTGATCCAAATGGCGGAGAAACAGCCAATATCGACGTGATCTATCCTGTGACCTGGGATTGGACAGGATCGATCACGAATGTAGATATTGATCTTTCGCTCGATAATGGCGTCGATGGATTCGCAATTTCTCTCGCTGCCTCTGAACCGTGCGATGGTAGTTTTGACTGGACCCCGGTTACCGGACAGGAAACCACTGAGGCATTGATCCGGATAACCGAATCCGGAACTACGCCAGAAGCACAGGATCAATCGGATGCAGTATTTACAATCGAAGAGCAGACCAACCCCAATCAGGGTTGGAATCCCGTATCTGGTGCTACCGGCATTATTCTTAATCCGGCCCCAAACCAGAGCGGTTACACTCCCGATCTCGGAATCGAGAACGATGGAGCCGGCGCCGAGGGCGCATGGGTTATGGATAATGAAGGCGGAATGCCGAATGGGCCGCTTTTCTACGATTACACTCTTGACTGGTCCGGACCCGGCGGAAACGCATTCCAATCCATCAGCTTCCTCCTGGCCCCATATCACCGATTCGATGTTGCGGGAATGGGCGGAGTTGTAATTTCCGGACTTTCAGCAAGCACTGTACAGTTCAATCCGCCGTTCATTAACGACCCCGGCACAGGTTTCTGGTGGCAGGCTTACATTAAGGCTGACGAAGGCTACGCACAGGGTGAACTTGTACTTAACCTCATCGGCGATTACGGAATGGACCCCGAAACGGATCCTGATGAAAGGCCATGGTGCCACTGGATGGATGTAACTGGCGGCTTATATGGCGAAGATTTGGGACAGCCGATCAATAATGACGCAATTGCCATCGGCAAGTGGTCTACTATTGCCGGTGCACCTGATCCCGATACTCTTCTCCCGCTCGGCCAATACGACAGCGGCGGTCTCGTTGTCGGATTAAGGCAGTACCCGTTCGAAACGGGTAACCTGTGGAGCTGGAATTGGACCGACTGGACCTCTGAAAACCAACCCGCGCCGGTCGATCAGGCATTCGATGTCAGCGATCCTGACAAAGTCAGGGTGACTGCCGATACCAGTTCAGGTATTGTTACCATGTGGGTCGATCCGCCTCAAGACTGGGCCTGCCCGATGTACATGATCGACGCGACAGGTAATTTCTACGGAAACCTGTTCGAGTTTGATTATACGGGCGGTCAAATCTGGTCCCTGAATTGGTCAAGTGTCATCAGGATTCGACCTCAGTTCGACGATCTTGACCTTTATCTTGATGATTGTACGATGGTGGATCTTGAGATGATCCCGGCGATACAGTACCTTTATGCAGGCGATCCTGAACAAGGCGGCAACTGGATCGCGGTCATCTATGAGGACACCAACGGCGATACAATACTAAGGATTTACGAAGGGAATTGGTTAGCTGCAGACCTGACAGAGGTAGTTACAATTCGACAGACTTTGGACCCGATTCCCGGAACCCCGCTTGCAGTCGACGTCGATCCGGTCAAGTTCGAGATTCATGTACTGACACAGAATGGCAGCAACATAGAAGCTACGGTATTTGATTACACGCCGTAATAAGGAGATAAAACCATGAGCAAGATAATCAAGACAATTGCATTTACACTTGTGCTCGCTGGTCTCCTGGCATGGGGAGCATCCACAGTGGCCCAGGTACCGAGCAATACAGTTAACGCATCGGTAGGAAACAGCAAAGTAGAGATTGTTACGAGTACGGAAGTTACCTCTATGCTGACCGATGATCTCAGCAGGATTCGTCCTGCAGGCCAGTAACAAGCCTGAAGCATAAGTTGTATAAATTGCATGAACAGCCCCCCGATCAGTCGGGGGGTTTTTTATATCTGGTAGCAGGTAAAATTAATTCTTTATGCCTATATATCGACTATAACTACGTAACAAAAATCAACTTGTTAACATCATTTAAAAATGGTATATAAATTGCAGTAGAGCATTATGGCTACACGCGGGTTACCGGCTCCGAAGGGCGATTTGGTGTCGACCAGTTGAAGAGTAGGTAGCCCGTTTTTTTTATGCCTTAAAATAATCTTCCGGATTCCCCAAATCCCGTGTTGATTTAACAATGCGGTGCATGTACGATGGTCAACCTGAATTGATATGGGTTTTCTCGATAAAATAAGATCCATTGCCGCCGGCAGGAAACATGCCAGGAATAAAGTAATCGTGATCGGGGCCGATGGTATGGATCCCCGCATTTTCGAGAAACTTTTAAAAGAGGGAAAAATGCCGAATATGCGCTCGGTCCTTGAGCGCGGCGGATATTCCCCGATGAAAACCACGATACCAGCCGAAAGCCCGGTCGCGTGGTCATCGTTCGCGACAGGCATGAATCCCGGGAAGCATGGTATTTTCGATTTTCTGACCAGGAACGCTGAGGATTACACCCCGGCGATAGCGCCGGTCAGTGTCAAGGTTAAGGCTCTCGGCAAACCTGAACCGATATGCAACAGGTCGGGGACAAGTTTCTGGAAGCGGCTTGGGGACGCAGGATTGAGGTCGACAATTATCAGGGTGCCTGTAACATTTCCGCCCGAAAAATTCAATGGAAGGTTATTGTCGGGCCTGGGGGTGCCGGATTTACGCGGCACGTGGGGCACGAGTGTTTTATATAAAGAAGGGGAAGCCGCTGTTAAAAATACTGAGTTCGGGGGAGTGGAGATTGAACTTAAGAAAGATGATGACGGATTTTACAGGACCGAAATAACCGGTCCGAAGCGCGCGAATTCGACAATCCCATTAAAGATTATTGTGCAGGACGGTCGGGCGAACTTGTCATGGCAGGAAAATACCCTTCGACTTGCCCCTGGAGAATGGTCCAATTGGATGCCGGTATTTTTCGAAATCTCGTTTGGTCCGATTACAGTGCGTCCGAAGGGAATCATGCGATTTTTCCTTCACTCGGCTAATCCTCTGAAGCTGTATCTTGGCGCGATTTCGATGGACCCGAAAGACCCGTTCTATCCTGTTACTCAGCCTTCGGCATGGTCGAAAGAGCTTGCGTCGGAGTATGGAAATTTCTGCACGCTCGGATGGATGGAGGACACGTGGGGGCTGAACGAGAACAGGATCGATGAAGCGGGATTTATCGAGGAGGCGGAGAATTTCACATCGCAACTTGAACGGATGGTACTTGGGATAATCGATGAAAAAGAGGATGACCTGGTTGTCGCGGTTTTTGAGGCGACGGATCGTAATCAGCACATGTTCTGGCGATGTATAGATAACCAGCATCCGGCATGGAACGAGGCGGAATCTAAACGGTGGGGAGATACGATTTACAGGACGTATGAGAGGTTCGATTCGATTGTCGGAGAGGTATCGAAGCGTCTGGATGAGAAAACAATCCTGATGGTGATGAGCGATCATGGATTTAATACATTCAGAAGGGCTGTGAATATTAATACGTGGCTGAGGAATGAGGGATTTCTCAACGCCGACCCGTCCGAGTGCCGGGATGACTGGAGCCTCAAGGACCTTCAGCAGGGGGGGAAGTTCTGGCCGGGCGTTGACTGGAGCAAAAGCCGCGCATACTCGATGGGACTTGGCAAAATTTATATAAATCTCAAAGGGCGGGAATCGCAGGGGATTGTGAATCCGGGTCGGGAATATGAAGAGCTTCGGGATGAGATAATCGGCAAATTCTCGAAGCTTGTCGACCCGCAGTCCGGGAAGGCAGTGGTAAGCGTGATTCACAAGGCGGACAGAATTTTTTCGGGTCCGAGAGTTCCGCATGCCGGGGATTTGGTTGTCGGATTCAATATCGGATACAGGGTAAGCTGGCAGACCGCGCTCGGAGGATTTCCCGCTGAAGTAATTGAGGATAATAAGAAAAAATGGTCGGCGGATCATTGCTCGGTGAATTCCGATTTCGCGAGCGGGGTACTGTTGTCGACCGAGAAATACGGTGCATTTGACGAATCTGCGCAATCGGAGGGAAGGGAGCCTAATATAATGGACCTTGCGCCGACGATAATGCGCCATATGGATGTAGAAATTCCGGATGATATCGACGGGGTACCGTTGCAGGAGAAATGAACCTAAAATTAACTGTTTTTATCTATGAGGTAATTTCCGGGGACACCTTTTTTTGCCTGTCTGGATTTTAGGGTATTTCAAGGATATCTCAGGCAAAAATAAGGTGTCCCCTTGATCTGACTACGTTCCGGGGACACCTTATTTTTCGCAGTTTGAAAAAAAGGTGTCCCCCCTTTCCCTAACGCTAAAAAATGATTAATTAGCCTTATAAATCCAGGCACGTTTATTTTCCGAATCCGGGTTGGCGGGATATTTTCAGCGCCACATGCGTGCGCAAACCAAGCAGGTTGAAAAAAACGGCGACTTTTTTGAAGAACGGGGTATCGTAGCGTTCCTTTGTCGAAAACGCGTTCAGAATCTTTCGCGACATGAATTTATCGTTTGCAAGGCGAACTAAAACCTCGCGATTTATGGGCGATGATAGCGCAATTTTTTCAATTTTTTTGAAATAGCGAAAAATCGGGTTGAACTCGGCATTGATGAGATCGGTGTACTTTGAGACGACAATATCCGGTCGTTTCTGTCCGAGGTCCTTAATCACATTCGCCGCGATCTCGCCTGACCGCATGGCGTAGTAGATGCCTTCTCCGCAGGCGGGAAGGACGAATCCGGCAGCGTCCCCTGTAAGAATGATACGATCTTTACCATATTCCGGGTAACGTCCTGCGGGGATCAGGGCGCCGTTCCGAGTTACGGTTTCTCCGCCATCGAGAAGGTCGGCATGGAGTTCCTTCATCCGCTTGAGGTTATTTTCAAGATTCTGCTTATTATCCATATGGGTGCCGACGCCGACGGAGACGGAATTACCCTTGGGGAAGATCCAGCCGTAGTAATCCGGGCTGACTGCGGGGTTATAGTTAAAGATGCACCTGTTTCCGAGCTCAGCCATGCGGTCTGCTTCAGGAGTGATAATTTCCTGGAGTGCGACCACCATGGGCAGATGATCCCCCATAGCCTGGTAAGCGATACGGCTCCATGCACCGTCGGCGCCGACAACGAAATCCGCTTCGGTTGTACGCGTGACGCCATCGATGTCGTTATAGCGCACGAGAATCTGCGATCCCTTATCGTCGTAGCTGACAACCCGTCCGCGGACGGAAATCGCTCCGGCATCTTCGGCAAGCCACCTGAGGTGTGAATCGAATTCCTTACGATTGACAGTGGCGATAAACTGGCCATCGGGGAAATCGGTGTTGACCCTGTAACCGGACGGGGCTTCGAAGACAACGCCCGTGGCCTTTTTTTTAATCAGCAGATCGGGGATCTGGTACCGTTCGAGCAGGATAGACGGAAGTCCCCCGGCGCATGGTTTATCGCCATCGGGGGAAGCCTCGATCATTATGGCTCTTATGCCGGCTTTGGCCAGAACTTTAGCGCACGATGCTCCGGCCGGACCGCCTCCTGCTATAACAATCTGCATAATATTTTCTTTCCCTGAAATACGAGACGAATAGATTTATTATTATTCCCGGGTGAGAACAACGTTGAAGTACCCGATATAGCAGTCGAGAATGTAATCTCCAACCCAGACTTTGTAGGGCCCATCGCCACGGCTGACTTCAATTCTGCAAACCGCAGCACTGGATCCGGCGCTGCTTTCATCGACGATGTTGGCATATTCATCGTATACAGTGACGGATAAATCGCTAAGGCAGATTCCGTCGCCCTGAACATAAACGTAGTAGGTGCCGGGCTCGAGGTCGAGGTCGATATAAATGCCGTTTTCTTCGCTTTCACCCAAGGCGGTTTCCGGATAAACTTCGACGACTTCCTCGCCATGTTTTTCCGCACTATCTATAATTGCATCGGCAGCCAGTTGAGCGCTATTTACAAGCGTGTCCTCGTTACCATCCCAGTTGGAATTTCCGTCGGAATACTCATCATCATAATAATCCGGTCCTTCCGGAGTATTAACGACCACGAAACAATAGTATCCATCATCGAAACCGTCCACGAAATTAGTGGCAATAATTTCCACAGTGATGGTATGCGGTTCTTCAAGCGTAAAATTGGCCCAGGGATATTTGTCTTCGTACGCGTATTCAAAAAGACTATTGCCGTCCTCATCGGTGATATAAACAGAGAGCGATTTAATGTCCAGACCGCCTTCGCCGCTGACATAATAGTAACCAGCTTCGAGGTCGTATTCGAAAGTTTCAGTGTCGCTGGCTCCGGTCAGGTGGCCGATATGGCTATCAACAATATTGGCAGTATCGGGCATTGAAGGATCGGTATACCATCCAAAAACGGTTTCAATGTAATTATGCCTTGATTCATCGTCAACCCCTGCCGTTCGAACGATCAGGTAGCCGAAACAGGTTTTCGGGTTCCTGTAACTTGAATCGAATTCGAACTGCATCTCGATATCGAGTGTGGTCGGTTCCAGTATTACAAAATTATTATATGGATATGCGCCATAGGAATCATAATCCTGAGGCAGGGTGCCCGAATCCGTCGCCATTTCCATAACAATATTTGTGCACCGCTCGTCTGCCATCCCGTTGAAATTATAAAATCCGGGTTCGAGGTCGATTGAGATAGTGTAATTCTCATCTTCAACGGTAATGACTCCCGAATCGATTACCTCGCTTCCATCAGTCTCTCCGAATGAAATCCAGGACAGAGGATTCTATCTGTCCGTAAAAAATTTCTTCCTGCGAATGTTCATCCGCGTTACGGCTGGAAGATGTTTTAATATTATCCCCATTCCGCGCGTTCTGTCCGCTGGCCGACGATGGAGCCATTATAGCCAGAACAATGAGGATCATTGCGACAAAAAATGCGTTTTTCACGATGTGTCTCCCTTCTTCCCGAAAATTGCTGAGGGATTTACAGCGTAAATCGGGATGGTGTGGGTAGTTTAGCAGATTTTCAGGCAATCGGGCGAACGAAAATAGAATTTGGCGCACATTATTAATTATAAAATGTTCAGGTTGCCGCACCTGGGGCATTTCCACTGAGTGACGCCGGATTTTCTCCGGGTTTCACAATCCTGAATATTTATCGGCAACCCGCAATGTCCGCAGGAGTGAGTGAAATGTCGTGCAGAGAGATTTTGGATGATGGACCGGATGGGGTCTGACGGAGGCGAAGGAGATTTTCGGAATGTGCAGAGGATGTTAGCGCCATACCGCGGGTCATTAGAATAGAGTGCATGATTGAATTTCAGCCAGATATCTGCCAGGAACAGGTTCCATCGACAGAGCGATAATTTCACACGGCTTTTAATCCCTGGGGTTTTGGACAGGCCTTCGATATTGCCGTAGATCCATCCGAATCCGGCGGGTACGAGGGATTTCGCGATCGGTGTGAAGCCGGATTCGATTGCGATTGAAAATATTTTATTTTCCGAGAAATGCTGGAAGTGTTCAATTCTATCGAATGGATGGAGAGTAAGGATTTTTAAGAATCGGTCGTATGCGCGGAATGATCGGTCTTCGTAATGGGATGCGATTGGGACGCTGATATAGAGGACCCCGTCGGATTTAAGGATTGAGTGAGCCAGCTTGATGATATGAGCTGGTTTTTCGGTGTGTTCGAGAACGAAATTCATTATGAGAAGGTCGAATGATCCGGGTTGATAGTCGAGTGAATCGGCGGATACCTGACGGTATTGGACATTCGGGAGTGCTGGAACGGGCGATGGAGGCAGGATATCGCAGCAGTGGATTTCGATATCCGGTCGAGCGGAGTAGTTGAAGCTTCCAGAACCGCAGCCGATATCGAGGACTTTACTTCCGGCAGGCAGGGATGCGGTGAGTTCATCGGGAGTTATTGGCGGCGCGAACTCATAGGGGGACGGCAGAGTTGGAGAGATGCATTTGGGAGAGGATGGGCTCATCTGATGATGATACATGATATGGATAAGGAGGGGGATGCGCAAGGGATCGAGAGGATTAAGCTGACTGTAGCACCCGGATGACAGGATTAGTAAAAAAATTTTTCAAATTTGTATTATTTCTTCGCCAGATCGTTTTTAAAGTGACCAATAAGTAGGTGACAAAGTGATGGGTAAATATAATCAGTCACGAAACATAAGCAAGGGATAGAGCGTATCAGAACCACGCACGTCAGTGAGTGGTCCACCAGGACCCATTAATTTAT
>JAPKYR010000306.1 GCA_026394215.1 bacterium | reverse complement strand
AAATCCGCCGTCGCTAAAGCTATGGCGGACCACGGGCCACGGACTCGTGAAGGAGACTATCAAGTGAACCGCGCCAAATCCTCTGCGAATTCGAAAAAGATAATGATGTTCCTCGTCGCCTGCTTTCTGGCTGGATTTATTTTTTCAGGATGCGCCAAAAATAATCCCATTCAACTGGAACCATCGAATGAAAGTATTGCCGACACCGCCAGTTTTCCAGACAATAATTTTCCTCTCGCATCATGGCGTTTCGAGATCGATCCCGATACGTTGGACTACGCAATCGCTCCCCTTCGCACGATTCAATCCCATCTGGACGCGACCCCGCTATTCACCGGATTCTGCGCGTCATGTCTCGATGTGAAAAATATCGATATAGTCCCAGACGAATCGATTTCCCTCGACATCACCGTCACTCATCCTGTCCCCGGAAATCCGCTTCTCGATGCATTCGACCCGAAAGTGGTTATCCTTGCTCCGCCTGATAATTATTTTCCATCCGGTTCCGTTTCAGAAATCCTCCAAAATGCGGATGGCTTCACAAAGCGATGGAGTTATGGGCAGTGGGCTTCAATAAACGGCTTCATCGATCTCGATCCCGACGATCCTGAGCGGCGTTTCTCGTCCGGCGAGTCGACCGATCTCCATCTCGATCTCGCGATCCCCGAATCCGGGCCGCTGACATTCGATTTTGTCATCGACGTATCATGGATCGCGCCCGGTCTTTACGATCCCGATAACCCGCAGGGCGATCGGAATCAGAATGAAGCTTATAATCTCAACGCGACCGCATCGGGGGATATCTGCGCAATTCCGGATTCTATAATTGATGTCAATATCGAATTCAGCGACTGGCAGTACGACGGCGACCTAGCTTCCGTATCCCTCGAAATCCCTGCACTCATGGAGGCTGCATCAATAGGGCAGTTGGTGACTCACGGCGAAATATCGAAATTTGCGAGCGAAATATTCAATGAGAATTATGCTCCTCCCGGAATCTACAAAGCCCTCGTCTGCGTTCGCGACATATACAATAATCCTGAAACAGATTCCCTCGCAGTCTTTCAAATTATCGATATCGAAGTCACCGATTCAATCCCAGACATCATCGGAATCGATATCGAGCCGAAAATTATCTCCCTTTCAGAAACCGGACAAACAGGGGACTTCGAACTATATAGAATTTACGACAGCGGAAGCAAATCGCCAATCGTGGAATCTGCCGATTGGTCGGTCGAAGGGCAGAGTCTTGCCGGTCATCAACTCGCGAATATCGATCAGAACGGCACCGTTACGCGCCTTTCAAGCCGATGGTGGGGTGGAATCTCAATTGTAACAGCGAAAATCGACAGCTTCACGACACACGCAATCGTATGCTGCGAGGATCCGTTCGCCGACGCGGTATCGGTCGATTTCGGCGCGCTGAATGTTGAGGGCGACACATACACCATCCCGGAAAATCTTCTCGGACCGCCAACTGGTGGCTCTGGAAACCAGGCCAGCGCTGTCTGCTCGCTCGGATACGGAGGCGTCGCGACACTTGAATTTATTAATAATATAATAGTAAACGGTGATGGCGGCGATTTTATCGTTTTCGAAAATGCGTTCATTGTGAACGGCTCCGGATGCGATTTCTACGGCGACACCCACTACGCGGTCTGGAATGAAACCGCGATTGTCGAAGTCAGCAAGGATGGCCAGAACTGGTACCGGTTTCCGTTCGATTACAATACCGAAAATGAGACCTGCGTCCCGGAAGCATTCATGGATCCGTCAAGTTTCACAGGCCTTGCCGGAAACTGGCCGACATTCGCAAGCGTAAATTATGACGGTTCGTTACTCGATGGTATAGACCCCACCGATCCATCGACTGCAGGAGGTGTCGCGTTCGACCTTGATCTGGTAGGCCTGGACTGGTGCCGCTTTGTAAGAATTATCGATACAGGCGATCCGGATTATCCCGGCACCGAGCAGTACGACGGCGATGGAGATTTGGTTCTCTGCTACGGAAATGTTTCCCCGGTCGGCGCTATAGAAAATCGCGCGGGATTCGATGGCGACTCAGTCGCGGCCATCCACTCGGCAAGCCCTCTGTCAATTCTATAATCCGGACGAAATCGATGGCTCTGAAATTATTATTGATATTTCAACTTTGTATTTGGGCGATATTCAGCCTTATCGCGCCTCAAGCCTATGCGCAGACAGAAAATGATTCCGACGATATAATCGACCTTGGCGTAATTTATGTCGAGGAATCGTATTTTGAATCGGATGAGATTATCGACAGCCCGACATCTTTCGCGATCGTCCTCGATCCTCAGGAATTATCGAGGCAGTCGATTACTCTCTCCGATGCGCTCGATTCCCTGCCGGGAGTATCGATAAGGTCGTTCGGAGGTTTAGGTTCGCTTTCCACAATTTCGATTCGCGGCGCAGGGAGCGAAAATGTTCTCGTGCTTCTCGATGGAGTGCCATTGAATCCTACGGGCGGATCGGTGGATATAAGCGATATTCCGCTCGATTCGCTCGAGAGAATCGAAATCATAAGGGGAGGGGAGGGTGCGATCTACGGTGGCGGCGCGGTCGGCGGAATTATTAAGCTTACGAGTAAATCTATTTTCGATGATGCAAATTTCTCGGCGCGATTAACCGCGGGCTCGTTCGATACTTTAACGACCGGTTTAACATGGCGCGAAAACAATAACGTCCTTCATTTCGACTTCGCAGGCTCATCGGGAAATTTCAGTTTTCATAACGACAACGGGACTGTATTCGATCAGTCGGACGATTTTCCCGACACGCGAGAAAACAATGAATTCGCCTCATTCGACTTCCGATTCGGGCATCTATGGGAGCTTCCCGATTCAAGGTTGGTCAATTTTTCCGTCGAATGGTTCCGCGATAGAAAAGGAATTCCGGGGATCACGACTCTCCCGTCCCCGCACGCGTCGCAGTCCAACACGAGGACATACATGCAGGGAACATATTCAGACGCTGATTTCCACAACGGAAATCTCTCGCTAGTTGTTTCATGGCTGAGACAATCGCGGAATTTCGTGGATGAGTTTGGAGAATCGACCGGAGTACCGATTTATTCATCGCAAAATCACAATCGCTATGAATCAAGAGCAGAATGGTCAGGCCCCGGATTTACAACATCCGACATACTCACAACAGGCGCAACTATTTTCCGCGAAACTCTCGATACCGAATTGAATAACCCGTCCCGAAATACATTCGCATTATGGTTAAGAGATGAACTGTACATGCATTCCGGGGGAGTAATTTCCGGAGCGGTCCGATATGACAATGTCGGAGGCGATTCGATACTCAGTCCTGAAATCGGCATAAAGTACCCGATTTCAAGCACATGGACAGTTCAATCCAATTTCGGGCTAGACTTCCGCTCTCCCAGTTTTGAAGAGCTATACAGAAACGAGGGTTTCGTAATCGGAAATCCCGACCTGTCAAACGAACGCACACTCAGTTTCGATCTTGGTCTTGTCCATACAGTGAACGATCTCCGCTTGGAGGCCGTCTACTTCAACAATCAGACAAAAGACCTGATCGATTACCTTTTGATTTCCGGCTTTCGATGGAAACCGTTCAATATCGGAAGGATGAGGTCGAGCGGGCTTGAATTTTCAATGGACTGGCTGATTGCGAATGATTTGGAATTGAGGGGAAATTACACGCGCACGCGGGCGATAGACACTTCCGGCGACTCGTCGCGAAGCGGGATGCCGATTGTCGGGCAACCGTCGAGCGATATTTTCACGGAACTCCGATGGAAGCCCGACCCGTGGGAGGTTTTCATTAACTGGGAGAGACAAGGCTCAAGCCCCGTAACATCGTCGGGCTCGAAATTCCTCCCGCCGACCGAATCTGCCGGGTTTGGACTCGGTTACAATTTCGATAATGGCGTCTCGATGATGTTCGAGATGAAAAATTTATTTGACAGCGATATTTACGATGTGCGCGGATTTCCGCTTCCGGGAAGATCGTACTTTCTCACAATAAATGGTGAGTATTAAAATATGAAATTTAAGTTCATATATTTACCTGTTATCCTGCTTGTAATAATATTGAATTCCGGATGCACTGTCGGACGGGGCTCTGGGGTTTTTCCGCCAGAATCCGATATCGAAGCCAGGCCAGCTCTTTCACTCGACGATGATGGCAGCGATCACAGGATTATTATCGCAAACGGGCTTTCGGAAAATACGACGCTCGTCGAGAGGACCGATGAAACCTGGCATGTCACGCAGGGTGTGTTCCAGACGGGAATGTCGCCCAGCCAGATTATTCTGCATGACGGGCTATGTTATATCGTGAATTCACTTTCGAATTCCATTCAGATAGTCGATCCATATGAATTGAAAATTGTCCGCGAAATCAGCACCGGGGCGGGCACGAATCCGAATTTCCTTGCTTTTATAAATGATACAGATGCGCTTGTGAGCTGCTACCTTTCCAACGAAGTACTGCTTATCGATCTGAGCGAAGGAATCGGTACGGAAAATCGTATCATCAAATCAATTGCCCTTCCCGATTCGGAAAATCTCCCGCACGATGAGGGCGACATTACCTACGCAAGGCCTGGCGGGATCGCGGTTGTGGACAACATAGCGTTTGTCGCATGTTCAAATTTAAATCAGATTCATGAGGCGGGAGGTCCCGGAATTATTGTCGAGATCGATATTGACAAAATAGAAATCGCGCGAATTCAGGAACTTAATGGGCGTAACACGGTTCAGGTGCTTCACAGCCCGCGATTTCCGGATCGGATCGTAGTCATGTCGGCTGGAGATCACACGGTGGCGGACGGGTTTGTCGGAAACGGAATGGTGGAAAGTATAGATATAAATAGTGGCAAGATATTCCAAAGTGTAAACGTTGATGGGTCCCCCTACGGAGGCGCGATCGGTCCTGGTGATATCCTCTTTATGGAAAATGCGAAGGAAGGCAATGTGCTTCGTGTCGATTTAAAAACGGGGACGGTGCTCGATAGCTTCAAACTTCCCGAATACGGGCTATCGCTTAGTTTCGCGTCGTCGATTGTCGCGCTGCCCGGTTTGATACTTGCGACAAATTTCAATTCGGATCTCTTAAGTCTGATCGATCCCATGACCGGAGAAATTCTAGCCGAGCTTCAGACCGGAGACGGTCCCGACGCGATGGTATGTGTGGAATAAGTTGAGAACTTGCAGAGGCAGATAATTCTATCCGGATAATTTCTCACCTTACTACATATACAACTCCCTGACCGACTCTTGCCACTTCCCTGAAATACTCCGGAAAATCATCCGCATTCAATATGAATTTGATCTTTTCAAACGTTTCGCTGTGCTCACGGCTCAACCTCTCCCCGTTGACAATTAAATAATTCGCGTTGTACCTGTCCATCATCTTTTCCGCAAGGTCCTTCGCGCACGTGCAATTCTCCACAATTGCCCGATGATTTCCCCAACCCGCGTCGCCGCCTCCGATCAGCGTGAAGTTTGCGTAAAGACGGCCATCCTCGCACAAAATCCCGATCGCCCTGAGATTTTCCGGAATCGTGTTATTCGCAACCGATATCAAATCGTACGATCCGTGGAATCTCCTCAGGGTCTGAACCTCGCGATCCCTAGTCAATGGCGGATTCAACTTTGAAGGTCCCGCGCCCCCGATCCCGATCCAGCCTACAAGAAGTATCCAGAGAACAATGCGGAAGAACCGTCCGCGCTCGTTTCCCGGCGGCAGCGAATATACCTTCCCGATCAAATGCGCAAGGACGATAATATTCGCCGGAATAAGGAAAATCAGGAATGGGAAATGCATAATCCCTTCGCCGAGAATCAGCCAGAATCCCCATACGAGGACTGTCCATGTTATCGTCATCCTCGCGAACGACGATGTCCGCCAGAACCACATACCGGCCGGGATCGATATCCATGTCGGCCACAGTTTTAAAAATTGCGGCCATAATACATGCTGCTGGAAATAAAAATATGCCGTTTGATTTTGGAAAATTTCCTTCGTCCTGACCGCGCACTCCGGCGCGTAGTCCGCATAAATTCCGCCAATAGGCATGAAAAACCATGAATAGTACGGGAAGACCGGATTAGCGAACCAGATAAGATTTTTAACTAACCACGGCGCGGAGACAAGGATGAATAAAGCTACCGAAGTATAGACGGCCCATCCGGGCGATTTTTTTATGAAATTTTCTTCGCTTCCAAGTGTGAGAAATGAAAGCGCTAGTGTGAACAAGGCAAGGATGGCCGTATACCCGTTACCCGCTGCGCCGCCGATGAAAATTCCCGCTAAAAGCATCCGGCCGGGATTATTGTCGCGCGTCCCTTCCGCAAGACATAACAGCGCGACGACTATGTAAAAAAGGAGCCAGATGTCCGGTGACGCCTGACCGGCGAGGATTTGTATTTGAAGTAACGACGCTGTTATGAGCGCGGCCAGCCATCCGATTTTTAACGAGTAAATAATTCTTCCCAGCCGCACTATTCCAAGGAGCGTAAAAATATACGCGATGAAATTCAGATAATGCGCCGTCGGTAAAGGCGAATTCGTAATCGCCCACAGGTATAGCATTATCGCGTTCTGAGGCGTCCCGATATGGCATGTCTCAGCGTAAAATTCGATCCGCCCGGATTTCAGAAGTTGAAGCGCGGTGGGAAGATACACGGAGCATTCGTCGTTCGATAAAGGCGGAAAAAGCGGATTCAGGATAATCCGGAGAATCACTCCGACTGCGATCAATACGCTTATTGTAAGGATCGTGCGATTTTTAAAACTTGCGAGAGTCAAGGGCCATCGAGGCATGTTCTGCACAAGCCCCGATATTCCGACAAGTATCAAAAGAAATCCAAGCGACCATTTGGCGGACGATCCCATCCATCCAAGAAATCCCCAGAAAAAAGTCAGGATGGAAATTACGATTGTGCCGATAGCGAAGCTTTCAATAAGAGGAGGGTGGTTTGTCGATGTAAAAGGGCGGGTAAGCCATGAGCCAAGGCCCAAAGCGACAAGGCCGATGAACGCCGCGACCAGTGGCGGAGCGAAGAGATTAATTAATACTTCCCCAGCCTGGGTCATTCTGATTCCTTTATCTCGCGATTCGAGCTAGTGTTGATCCAGAAGCTCCGAGCCGTCTGTTTCCTCCACTATTCTAAATGCGTGAATGCGTTCAAGCTTGAAATTCCGGTTCGCGTCTCTAAGATGACAGAATGCGGTAAGGTATAAGTTTCCATAAGCGACATACAATCCCTGTGGACGGATCATTCTTCGAGTCCTTTTCCCGCTCCGATCCTCGTACATAACCTCCATGGAAACGCCCTTCTCAATCGCTTCCTTCAGATCTTTATATTCTTCAGGCAGCGTAACGAGGAGATCGTATTTATCCGGACTGAAATGGATCGGATCGCCGTACCACAGCTCGAACTGCTGCATTGTAGATATCTTGTTTTTCTCAAGGCGGTTGATGCATTGTTCGAAAACTCCTCTGAGACCGATTACATCGGGCATTGCCCTGTGTTTAACGGTGTGCGGAATACCGAAAACATCGGTGAGAGAAGCGAGTCCATGACTTTTCAGTTCCGGAAAAAGCCGCCTTGTTAATAAAAGAGAATCGTAAACGGGATTCGAAGGCGTATCAATCTCGAATTTATGGCAGTTGAATGAGATGAATCTCTCATCGAATGGCGCGTTGTGGGCAAGGAGGGGATCATCGCCAATGTATTCAAGGAAATCCCTGACCGCCGGATCGCCGGTCGGGGCATCCCTGACCATCTCCTCCGTGATTCCATGGATCGCGACTACCTCATCGGGGATATCGCGCATCGGATTTACAAGCGTCTGGAACTGGTCGGTTATTGTGCCGTTATGGAAACGGCAGGCCGCGATCTCGACTATCTGGTCGAATCCAGGATACAGGCCGGTGGTTTCAGTATCGAATGCAACAAAGACAGATGAACGCATATCGGGTCCTGGCGAATTATTAAACTACTACCTTTCCTGCAATAGATCTCCATATTTACCCGCCGGACCGCCCGGGGATTTAATCCCAATTTTCGGGCAGTATACCACAAATAATTTAATTTTCGAAAAAAAGTGGAAATTCTCATTGTGTATTCCAATTTTGTAATGGATTAAGTATCGCCAAATCCGATTAAGTCTGATATACTACCGTTTTCAAAAATATTACCACACCTTTATGATGTCGTGGGAGGCTTCATATGGGCGCAAAACGTGAACGATGGGATTCACGGGCAGTATTTATCCTCGCTGCGATTGGCAGTGCGATCGGGCTTGGCAATGTGTGGCGATTTCCATATATCGCTTTCAAGAATGGAGGTGGCGCGTTCCTCATCCCCTATTTCTTCGCCCTGCTTACCGCTGGCATCCCTGTGCTGATTCTCGAAATGGCAATCGGGCAGCAGTTTCAGGCTGCGGCGCCGGGCGCTCTGAGAAAAGCAAAAAAATGGTTTGAGTTCGTCGGCTGGTACGCCATCCTGGTTGCCCTATGTATCGTTTTCTATTATTGCGTCATTATGGCTTGGAGTCTTAATTACATCGTCCATTCCTTTACGCTCGCCTGGGCTGGAAGAGAAGCTGATTTCTTCTATAACGATGTTTTGCACCTGACCGATGGACCGGCTCACCTTGGCGGAATATCCTGGCAGCTCCTTATTTCGCTCGCAATAACCTGGATAGGCATTTTCCTTTGCGTCAGGAAAGGAACTGAGTCGGTGGGCAAGGTCGTCTGGGTCTCGGTCAACCTTCCGCTTTTGCTGCTTATTATTATGTTCCTGCGCGGTGTCACTCTTCCCGGAGCGATGGATGGAATCAGGATGTACCTTACGCCCGACTGGTCGGCGCTTCTTAAGCCCTCAGTTTGGGGAGCAGCATACGGCCAGATATTCTTCACTTTGTCGGTCGGATTTGGAGTCATGAGCGCATACGCAAGTTTCCGTCCGAGAAAATCCGACATAACTAACAATAGCTTCATTACAGGCCTGTCAAATTCCGGGGTTGAATTTTTCGCCGGTTTCGCGGTCTTTGCCGTAGCCGGCTATATGGCTACTATTATGCAAGTCCCGGTAACCGGTGTAGAAGAAGCAGGTCTGAAAATCAGCGGTCCCGGACTTGCGTTTATTACTTACGCGAGCGCTATCGCCAAGCTTCCCGCTCTTCAGCAATTGTTCGGCGTGCTGTTCTTCGTCATGTTGTTCAGCCTTGGTATCGATTCCGCCTTCAGCCTTACTGAGGCTGCCAGCGTCGCACTTGCCGACAAGCTCAAATTTAACCGTCTCAAAGTAAACATCGTTCTATGTATTATCGGATTCTTTGGCGGAATAATATTCACCAGCGGCGCAGGATTCTACTGGCTTGATATCGTCGACAACTGGATGAACCAGTGGGGATTGGTCATCGTTTCATTCCTTGAATGCGTCTTCCTTGGATGGTTCTTTAACATCAAGTGGCTTCAGGAAACAATCGATAAGTATGGCGAAATTAAGACCGGCAAACTGTGGATTGTCATGATTAAGTACGTGACCCCGATTATTCTTGGAATTATTATCGTTACGACTTTCATCCAGGAAGTCCAGCATCCTTATGGCGGCGGGGCATACCCGATGTGGACCTTGTGGGTCGGGGGCTGGGGACTTGTTATCTTCCTTTTTGCCCTGAGCATTTTTCTATCGAATCTGAAAGAGAGAGTTAAATCTGAGGTGGTAAAAAAATGAGAATCGATGCCTGGATCATGCTGATTTTCGGCTGCGTTATCCTGTACGGTGGATTGACCAGATCCTTAATCATCGCAAGTAAGCATTCCAAAATGCCTCGCCCGGAAGGATTTACCGAAGAGGATGACGCTGACGAGCTTCCGCCGGTGACGATGTAACTTTGTATCAATATTGGGGTTTACGCTGTCATCGCGCAGAAAAGATATTTCATGGCCACACTATTATCAGGGTCTGACCTCTTCGGGTAGTCGGCTGATGATGGCTTGAAACACAATCTCAGCCAACCTCATTCCCCGTTTGGCTTCTTCTACAGGAGGCTCTTCCAAATCGCCAGGATATCTGAATTCCCAGGCAAAAACGGTCAATTCACGCGCAAGGATCCAAAGCCTCAGCCAGGGAAGGATCGATCGATTCACAGGATCGGGCAAGTTCATCAAGGTCATGGGTCTTTCGGAAAATCGTGTCATGCGCGGTGAGGAATGCTTTCATCGACTTCTCAGCCGCCTGCTGACAATGGAAAAGAGCATCTTCAGTAAGGGGAACGTGATGGGTAATGTCGGCTTCGGCTGCCATCAGATCTCTCGACGCTTTCTGGAGCCAGGACCGAACTTCATTTATCTTCTCATGCTGCATAAATCAGCTTGCCCTCCCTCTCTACAGTGGCGGGTAGCGATGTGGCTACCGTAAGCTTGCGTTCAAATTCATCATGTGTGAGCACAATAATGTCTTTTGAAGCTCCTGAATCGTACAAAATCCTGAATGCATCCTGCTCACGTTTATATCTGGGCAAGTCGGAAGACTGGATCACGAGCAAAAGGTCATAGTCGCTATCGGAATTATGTTCTTCACGGGCGCGCGACCCAAACAGATAGATTCGCTCAGGTTGGAACGCATCGACCAGTCGACAGATCATATCTTCAAGTATTTTATCGTGGTGAGGCATTGGTCAATTGAATCATGGATAAATGACACTTTCCTTAAGATCATACTAATTAACATTATACCACTCGCAATTCTCAAGACCCCAAGCCAGGCCACACACCAACCGCTTCCCCTCTCTAAATCATTCCCCAATCCTCGAATTGGCGAATTACATTTTACCTACTTAACCGCTATCATCACCGTATCCGGCGCTCTCAGCGAGAAAAAATGCCGCGCGATTTTCAGATCGATCTCACGCGTTTTCCTCTTATGATCCTTCATCAAAGTAGCGAATTCTAGATGCGTGAACGGTTGTCGATTCGAGAGCGCGAATGCCCAGATCGGTATATGATTTGCGGCTTTTAGTAGGTCGCTCAGGGCTTCCATATATGTGTTCATGCTCCCGAAACTGCTCCCGATCCTGCCTTTCGGCGCGATTTTCGTAAGCGGAAAATCGCTCATTCCGCGAAGCCAGCTTTCGAGAATGTGTTCCCTCACGCCGAATGTCGAGTATCCCTTCAGCGGCGGCGGATTGATGAAGAGGACGTCGGCAATGACTTTATCTGAAAGTTCCACCGGATCGGTACGCCACATCTCGTTCGATTCGTTGTTGTCCAGAACATTCCGATTGACATGGTTTATATAAAAACCAAGAAGATCTGAGGGCGACCATGACGATTTCACTTTAAAACGCTTCACCGTTATCCACTGGTCGACCACCATACATATTGCGGTTTCCACTAGAGACCTTTCATACTCGTCCTTCGTCTCATTTATCTCCTGGCGCCAGTATTCAAGCCATCTGCGCTCGGTATCGGATATCCAGTCCCCGCCCAGTGTCTTGTAATGCCAAAGCTCCGGAAGGCTCACGTCCGGATTTGTCAATCTTACCGTCAACTCAGCCGGGATCGTAAAAATATTATTTTCCCACAGCGCTTTTCCCTTCACATATGCGAACAGCGCGAGGTCGTTTGAGATCACTCGCATATTCTGGAGCTTGAAATACCATGACGCGCCGCTTGTCGAGGCGAGCGGATCGTAGATTGTCTCGATATGGTATCGCTCCAGCTCGCGGTAGATCATCGACGCCGATAGTTCGGGCTTGAACGAGACTTTATCGTGAGAGCGCGGTTTGAAGGCGGTACTCATTTGCTTTTATCCCCCTCTTTTTCGCGGAGGATTATATCTTCAATTCCAGCAAGACCGGGATCGAGACGTCCGGATCCGAAATCCTTCTGCATTTCTTTGATAATTCTCTCAAGCGGAAGAGCCTTGCGGTATGCGCGGTGCGACGCCATCGCGTCGTATGTGTCGGCCACGGCGATGATCCTCGAAAAAATCGGGATGTCTTCGCGCGCGAGTCCGTCCGGATATCCCGATCCGTCGAACCTTTCGTGCTGGTGACGGACGACCCAGCCGAGAGTGCTAAGGCTTCTTATGCTCGACACAATTTTCTGGCTTGCGAGAGGGTACTCGTTCATTATCTCGCGCTCGTCGTCGGTCAGTTTCCCGGCCTTATCGACAATCGCGGATGACACCGCGACTTTCCCGGCTTCGTGAAGAAGTCCGGTGATTTCGAGTTTGAAGAGATTCTCATCGTCGAACCCGAGTTCCTTGCCGATTTCGCGCGCGAGATTCGCAACCCGTCTCGAATGTCCGCGAGTATATTTGTGGCGTGCGTCGATAATGCGTGAGAAGAGGTCGAAAATTCCGAGGATGCGTCCGCCGGTGAGGCGTTTGAACTGGCTGTGATTTTCCGTTTCGTCCTTCAGGATTTTTTTCGCCTTTTCGTCGAGTTCCCCGATTTTTTCCACCCCGCGCTCATCGAATAACGTTACCAGAAGCTCGACATGCGACGGGTTGAATTGTATCCCCGAGAATTTCCGCATCTCGTTTATCGCCGCGTCGGGCGGAAGCGCAGGTCGCCACGGCCTTGGAGAGAGAAGCGCGTCGAGGGTGTC
>JAPKYR010000284.1 GCA_026394215.1 bacterium | reverse complement strand
TATCGCCGCGATCGTAGATACGCTTGAAAAACCGCTGCACGTCGCGATAGTGATCCTCGGGTTTGCGCTGCGTTGTGCGGACGAAATAATCGTACTCGATTCCGCAACGTTTCCAGAGCGCCTTCCCGTCCTCGACGATTTTAGTGGTCCATTCGATCGGCTTCAGGCCGTGCGCGGTCGCGGAGTCCTTGATTTTCTGCCCATGCTCGTCGGAGCCGGTGATGAAATACGCATCGTAGCCCAGCATCCTGTAGAAGCGGGTTAGGGTATCGCATACGTAGGACGAGTATGTGTGACCGAGATGGAACGCGGCATTGGTGTAGTAGAGTGGAGTTGTGATCGCGAAAATTTTTGGGTTGTCTGTCATTTCAGACGCCTCCCGATTCTATTTCCTCACCCCTAAGCCCCCTCTCCATAAATGGAGAGGGGGGACGGGGGTGAGGTTAAATTCTAAAAAAGCAAACGCCCCGGAGTCGGGGCGTACACAGATACGACAGCGTGCCCCGATATTATCCGGATTGCTGCATCGCCATTGCCATATATCGTGTGTACGCGAACATCGTTTTTCCCCAGCCGACGAAAATATAATCGCCGGACTGGATTAATTTATACACCAGAATGGGTCGAATGGCAAGGGGGGGAAGGAAAGAGACCCAGAACCGGTAGCAGCTATCTTTTTCGTCCCCGAAAAAGTAGCTGTTATCCGGAGACGGATAACTGCTACCTTACCTCCGCTTCGCTCCGGTAAGGCTAGCAGTTAGCGGGTTTACTGCTCTTATTGCAGCTTCGCGGTTTTGGGGATCCAGCCGGGGAGGGATTGGATCGCGTCCATAACCTGAGCCGCTTTCTGCTCGAGGTCATCCCTGTCATCGAGGTTGATTTCGTCGGGTTTCCAGTAGATCGGTTTTCCGAAGGAGACCTGAATCGGGCCGGGTTTCGGCCATACGGATGAAAACGGCCAGCATTCGAAAGTCCCCGAGATTCTGCACGGGACAATCGGCACATCGGCTTTTTTCGCGATCACGATAAATCCGGTACGGGCGCGTCCGGGATAACCGGTCCGCGACCGGGTCCCCTCCGGATATAAAATCATTAGCTCGCTTTTTTTCAGTACATCGACCGAGATATCGATCATGTCGCTACCCCCGCCGCCCCCGCGCTTTATAGGAATTCCGCCGGTAAGCGGAAGGTACCATTTCAGGAAAAATTTCCTGAACATTTCGGTGTCCGCGACATACCGGGCGCGACGGGGGGTCGAGGCGCCTATGGGTGGGGAGTCGAGATGGCTTAAGTGGTTCGACGCGACAATCACGCCGCCGTCGAGGGGGATATTTTCCTGTCCGGTAATTTTAAGCCGGTGCCAGAATCTGAAATGGGCATGGACTAATCCGTATTCGAGCCAGTAAATCAGTCCAACCTTTTTAAGAAAATCGAACATATGGAAATTATCAGCATTTGGAATTTTGTAATAACTCAGCTATTTGACAGCGGCAATCCTGACCGGGGACAGTCACACGGCTTCCGGAATAGGCAATATCAGGAATCATCAAATTAGTTGCGCCGGAAGCCGGATGACAGTCCCCTTCTCTCTTAGATAGGTGGGATATTATTGTATTTTACGGCAAAGAGGGAAGAAAAATAAGGATTTTTGGGAAAAAGGCGTATAAAAAAACCGACGGGTCGCTCTTCCAAAACGACCCGTCCCGGTGTTTCTTCCCCCCCCAATCGTCCACAGGCCTCCCAGGGTGATCCCTGTTAGATCAGCCGCAACAGTATGCTCTGCGGAATCCACAACTGTCCTAAGTTCGCCAGCTGTCTGCGGTCATAAGAAACTGTCGCAGGCAGCAAAGCCACTGCCATCAGCCTCGAAGACATTATAAAACGAATAAGATCATATATCAAGCCTTATTTTATAAAAAATCAGATTAAGCTATAAAAGGATGTAAAACGGATAATGCGTAAAAGGACAAAAAAACGGGCAGGCCGTGATGGAGCCTGCCCGGTAAGGTTAATTCCGATTAACAATTAATATAAGTCGTAAATCCTGATCCCCTTGCCCCAGTCGGCTTCATAGAGAAAGCCGTTATCTTCTATGAGGTCAAAGCTGAAGGCGAAATCAGTATCGCTGACCTGCGCAACATAGGCCGGGGTTGTCGCAGGCCATACATTAAACGATTGCACCAGTGGACTTGCGGCTGTAAATGCGAATAACCCGGCAACGGCGAGTTGGCCGGGAACAGCAGCTCCATCGTTGGGAATTGCTACTTCGCCCTGATAGGAGAACACAGCCGGATCGGATATATCGACTATTTCAAGGTCCCATTTATCGTTGAGATAGAGCATATCATTCTCTATCCTGGCGCGGTTGAAAGTCATGGATGCAGGATATCCCGCAATCAATACAGGATTTAAGGGATCGGGGCTGAGAGAATAGTCACTTACACCAGCAGCCCCGCGATTAACGTACATTGTATCGTTATTGAATAAGATATCTATGGGGTTATTGACAATATTGAATCCACTGCCTCCCGGAGGCGCCGCAGGACTTGCCGGGTCGGTAATATCCCAGGCTTCGATCCAGATTGGCGGCCCGCCTATATCTCTTCCAACATAAAGGTAATGGCCCCATATGGCCAGGTTATACAGGGTATAACCTGGAGCACTGTAGCTGAACGAAGTATGAACGTTTAACGGATCCGATACATCAAGAAGCTTAAACCCATCATCCATACCGACCGCGAGGATATCTCCATTCAGGCACATAGGTCCGTTGGTTCCCTGGTTGATCCAGTATTCGGCGGTAACTTCAGCGTTCTGGGGAACGGAAATATCGACGGTTTTTACTGCTGTCTTCATTGAAAGTACCGGGTCTGAATCCAGCACGAACATATTAGTTCCCTGTGTGGCCAGGGCAACGGGATTATTGATCGCGGTTGTGTGATACAGAGTCTGGAAATCTCCGGAATCGGATACGTCGATCACTTCATAACCGCCCCAGCCGAGGTAAGTTGCATAGACATAGTTTGGTTCTTCAAATTCGAGCATTAATCCGCACAGTGTTTGAAAATATGGCTCAGTATTGATTATGGTGGGTGCAGCGTTAAAATCGACTGATGTCAAACCTGAAAATCCAGTGCTGACATATGCCCTGTTTATATTCGGGTCTACCACCAATGATGTTGCACCGGCCGGCAGGTCAACCTGGGTGGCAGGGATAACATAAGTTCCACCCGACGTGATAGAGACTTTGGCGAATTTCCCGGTTGGAGCATCCCAGGCGATATATAATGCATCAGAACCCTTTACCTTTAACCCGCCAATATCCCATGTCCCGGGAAATGAACTGGCAGCTGTCGGGAAAATTCCGAAAGTCGGCAGGTCGGTAATACTGAAAACCGTGACAGACGGACCACCATATTCGCCGCCAATTAAATACTTATCTGTCCAGGTGCTTACGTCCATTACTTGAATGAGACTCTGGAAACTTAACATTCCCAGATGGGTCCATGAATAGAAAGTCGTGTAATCGGTTCTGTCGTAGGCAACCACCCACCAGTCAACACCATCGTTAATAGTCACATACACGTAGTCCTCATCAACCGCCATCCCTCCTATCGCTACTGGGGAAAACAGCACGTCCTTGATATGTATGATTTTTGCAGTAAGTACCGGAGCCAACGGGTTAGTGTAATCGATCTGATCGATCCAGCAGTCGGCTCCATCGTAGTAACCAACGAAAACCATCGGCCAGAGATATGAGAAAACCGGAGTGGCAGGATAATCATACTCAAGTGAACCCACGAGAACCGGATTCGAAGGATCTGTGACGTCAAAAGTCAACCAGGTCGATTCGTTGATGTTTGCTGGAGCCAACACGGCGTAATTATCGTGCGCGACAATCCCGAATGGCTCGAGGTAAAGACCAGCCGGCGTGACCTCCACCGGACTCAGCGGGGTTGTATCGAGTATTTCGCCCGTCAGTTCGAGTTTGTACGGCGCGATCTCGGTTCCGGCATTGTGTATCCATATATTGTATGTTCCCGGATAAAGTCCAAGCGTGCCAACCGGAATAATGCCGACGCCACTGGTAACCGTAACTTCCTGAATCAGATTCGGCGTGGGCATGACATTGTCGTAAAGCCCTAAATTAATATTCGATGCGCTGCATTCCATGCGCAGATTGCCTGTTAATATATTGTTGGCGGGAATTGTGAAGAAGAAATAATCGTTGTAATCCCCGACGTCGCATATCTGGTCGAAAATGGGCGAGCCTGGTGTTATTTCCACCGCCTCAGCCCACGCGTTGTTACTGTCGCCATCGCAGGTAATTTCGGGAACGTCCAGAGTCAACGCCTGCCATGATGAGAGCGGACCCGTCGGCGCAGGTTGTCCGACCTGATCGTAGGAGCCATCGACTGATTGTACTCTGGCAAATATCTTTACGGGACCGACATGGGTCGGTGCTGCGGTTCCGGTCAGATTGGCGGTGTATGTCGCGAACACTCCGGTATCACTATCAAAGGTTGCAGCAATTCCGCCTGTCCATAAACCGGGGCTGTAAAGTGTGACACTCGCGATTTCGCTTTGAATATCGCCTGCCTGCTGACCCTGCCAGTCCCACGCGGTAACTTCCATCTCAAGAAACCCACCGCCCGTGGCTGCGCCGGTATCAAAGTACAATGAATTCAGCACGGGGTTCATGTCAATCCTGTATGCTTCGGGCTGGTTTGCCACTATCGGGAAATCGTCCGGTACGGCCAACGGAGGATTCGGAACAGGCAAGTCCCAACTGCAATCTATTCCGATTCCATAAACAACCTGGGCAGGCGACATCGGGAAGTCGATTTCCAT
>JAPKYR010000213.1 GCA_026394215.1 bacterium | reverse complement strand
AACTCTCCCCTCAGGGTCTGTACCGATACCCATTGCCCTGTCATTGCTTTCTGCTCCGAAAGTGAATCCGTATGATGCAGCAGGATGGTCCTGAGTTACCGTAATCAATAATGGCACGTCCAACATATCGGCAAGCCCTGTAGAATCGGTTACACGCAGCTGGATATTAAAATTTCCGATTTGTGAGAATTCAATGAGCGGCTCTATCTCAGTACTTTCAATGTTAAATCCGTTGTCAGGATCGAATGAAAAATCCCATTCCCACAGCACGATATCGTCATCACCATCAGGGTCAGTCGAGTCATCGAAAAATCGCAGGTAATCTCCAGCGGCAATTTCATTACCATCCACATGTGCTGCAGCAATTGGGGCTTTCGGGGTAAGTTCGACGATAATTACCAGTGGATCATCGAGTAGATCCGAAAATCCACCGGAGTCCTCAACACGGTGCTGGACAAGGTAAACACCTTCCATCGACCAGGCCTGTACAGGATCTTTTTCGGTACTGTCAACCTGGAATCCGACATCAGGATCATATGAAAAATCCCATTCCCACAGCACGATATCTTCTTGTCCATCCGGGTCAGTTGAGTCATCGGTAAACTGGATTTCAACCTCCGGTTCAACGACGGTTAAACTGGAGTATGCCCCTGCACTCGGTGGGCGATTGACGGGCGCGTTATCGTCAGGCGGCTCAGGGATATCCTTAACAACGACATCCATGGATCGAACAACCGGACCATCATTATCGGAATTGACTACCACACTGATTACAATCTCGAAATCAGAATCGACCTCAGGAGCGGTGAATGTTGTCGATGCCGCGGCAGGTGAACCCAGGGTCCCGTAACCGACAGGATTTACTTCCCAGTTATATGTGATTTCCGAGTCGCTCTCCGCATCGACGGAATATTCAACCGTCGTGCCCTCCGGGACATTGTGAAAACCATAAATATCCCCGACTATAAGAATATGCCCGTCACGGTCGCAGCATAGATTGGCAGCAAGAAGCAGGGATACCAGCATAAGAATTAAAATGAGGAAGCGATTCATGTTTTGACACGTACCTTTCAAATTACCAGGCTATCTTTAAATATTCTATAAATTGATGAATCTCAACAACGGTGCGAATCGCATTAATCTTCATTTTTATTTTAGTCATGAGGCATGGGAAGCCTTGAAAATATTCCACATCGATATTATAACACAGGGCAATTAGGTTTCCGTGGATTATTCTGAGATAATATACCGCATCTAAATAAGCATTTTTACTCTAACGGAGGACGCTATGGAGTGCCGTGTTTGCGGAGCTGATATTTCGGAGGACGCGCGCTTCTGCCCGTCATGCGGAAGTAAAACCGATAGCGAAGAAAGCGAGATGGAAGTAATCGAAGCCGCTGTTGCAGAGGCGGAGGAAGTTTTCTATGCCGAACTGGAATCGGACAAAAATATATCCGACGACGAAGATGGCCATGATATCGAAGGTGAAGAAGAAGTCATTGAAAGGCGTAAATCCGCCCGCGAACGCATGCGTGAATTTGGCGACGCAGTGAAACAGAAAGCCGATGATGTGTCTGAATTCGGACGGAAGGTTGGCGACACGACAGCCCGCACGGTCAAGAAAACGAAGGAAATCCACGCCGATGTAACGCAGAAAGTTGGGAATGCATACGATAGGGGCAAGGAAATCCACGCCGACGTTTCCCAGAAAGTTGGGAATGCATACGATAGGGGCAAGGAAATCCAAGCTGACGTTACGCAGAAAGTTGGCGTTGCATACGATAAAACGGTGGAATTTTCGGGCGATGTCGCTGTCACTGCCCAGAAAGTCGGGACGGGCGTCAAAAAAGCTGCAAAGAAAACAAAAGAAACGATGGAGGAGCTTGGACAGGTCGGGGTGATTATCACACAGAGGGCGCTCGATGTGGTCCGCGCGAGCCTCCGTGCGGTCGAGATTGTGGACAATTACCTTGAGAAGAAAAATTCGCAGTACGAAGTCGGGAATTTTATTACCGGGGTTGCACTTCCTCCGTATCTTGAGATCGAATTCCACAAGCGAAAAGACGATATGACCACCGAGGAAAAAATAATCATCCGTATGCTGAGGGAGTCGGATCATAACGGTAAATCGATGGAGGAAATGTCTGAATTATTGAAAAAGGAGAAGGGGGAGGAAAAGCAAGAACCGAATGAGTAATTCGTATTCGTAGCCCAGGCACCCATTGCCAATCATATGCTTGAAGCATATGACACATTCACCCATCTTCTGGAAGAAGATGGCACATTCATCAAGTTATAATCGCTAACTCATTTCGACCATGCGGACAATTCCTCGATATACTGCGGTGGAAGGCCGAAATGCTCCGCACCTCTCAGAATTTTTTCGAGATAACCCTCGCGAGGAAGGCCGGGAAGCGTTTCAGTCGCGACATACACAAGAGCGTCGATCAACTCATTGGTATTCGTCAAAACCTGAATAATTTCCTCGTAGTATTTTTTATCCTCGACCCCTTCGAAACCATCGAGAATCAATTTGTGCGCGATACTTATGGACCACACGACGCCATAAACATTTCCCTGCGGATCGGGGACAATCGACGCGACTCCTTTCAAATTTATCATGAACCGGTGATCCTTCAGCTTTCCGATCCCCGCGAAAGTCGCCCCCGGACAGCGTGAAGCCATCTGCTCGGGATCCATGTTGGAGCCGTAAGCGTAGTACTTGATTGTGAGATTGTCTTCCATGCGGTTCATTCACCTTTCCCGGTTGCTTTTTTCAGATTGTGGATTAGTGGACGAAATATTGTCGATCGCTCCGCAATCCCCACCAAGTATTTCCTTAAATGCACCTTGTACGATCTTAAGCAGACGCTGCGGAATTCCGGGGGTAAATTGCCGCCAAAAACGTTCTGCATCAGGTAGCGCCATCGAAGCGGGTAACATATATGCATGCCCTCCCTGAGGCGATTAAGCTCTTCTATGGTCAATTCGCAGATCGACGGGTACTGTCCGCGCATCCACCAGTCGCGATCTTCTTTCTTTACATACTCGTATGCTTCTGTGCCCGGAAGCGGACGGAATGTCGCCAATGACACGAGGGCAGGATTGATCTCGGTTGCGAATCGCACCGATTTGCGAATCGATTCCCTGGTCTCACCCTGGTTTCCTAACATGAAGAACGCGGCTGCGAAAATCCCGACCTTGTGCAGATGTTTGAAAGTCTCGCGCACCATATCTAGCGTAATGCCTTTTTTAATTCGCTTGAGCATGTCCTGATCGCCCGATTCGACTCCGACCGCTACTGCCTGCGCCCCGATTTTTTTCAAGCGTGCCCACTGTTCTTCACTCAGAAGCCCGGCTCGCGTCTCGAAATGGAAATGGATCTTCAAATCCCTGCTCTCGACAAGATCGCAGAAGTCATCCAGCCCTTCCGATGACGGCGGCCAGAGGCTGTCGCGGATCGCGAAATATTCGACCCCGTATTTTTCCTGCGCGTGCTGAAGCTGATTCACAATCCGCTCAGGTTTCATATAGCGGTAGTTACCATGATCGGCGGCGCAGAATGTGCAGAAAAATTTACAGCCGTAGGAACCGACGATCGGGAACGCGGAGCGTTTTGCGGCCGGGGAATCCGGATTCACGATCACATCGAACGCAGGATCGGGGAGGATGTTGATGTCGCTGAATGTTTCCCTTGGCCTGGTGATAACAATCTCGCCATTTTCATCGCGGAATCCAAGCCCCGCGACCTCGCTCATATCCCCGATTCCCTTGCCCGCATGAATCAAAGTCAGCCATTCTGTGAGCGTCCGTTCGCCTTCGCCGATCGCGACATAATCTATCAATGGGAATGTGCGAAGCGTCTCGACCGGAGCAGCGGTAGCATGCGGACCGCCTAAAATAACGGGCAGGCTTGGATATTTTTTCTTTATCGCGCCGATAACCGGATAGTGTCCGACCATCTCCTCGGTCACGAGGCTGAACCCGACCGCATCGGGATTTACTGCCTTGATCGCTTTTCCGATTTTCAGCGGAGCGGAATTATCGCCCGGATATACAAAGACATAGTGCCCATCGCAGCCGTTTTCCCTCAGCCACGCGACCAGTGCGAGAATCGAATGCTTGTGCGGGATAAGCTCGTACGTACGTTCCAGCCCGTAGTTTTTCACTCCGGCCGGCGCGTAGAACGGTGGAACGATGGCGATGAAAAGTATCGTAGGCTTGTCGGGCATAATTTGGGTAGTGAGGGATATTTTACATGAAAAAAGGAAAAACCTCACCCCCTGACCCCCTCTCCACTTGTGGAGAGGGGGAAAGGGGGTGAGGCAAACCAAATCGTTATCTCTCACATACAAGCAGCGCGAAATAGCCCGAGTCATTCCAATCGGTAAAACTCCAGACTTCTACATCTATCTCCACAGTCATCCGGTCCGGCAGATAGAACCACACCGCAGGATTTGCGTCGGGATCGATATCCTGTGCGATGTTCCATCCATTATCGTCATTTACTTTAAGATCAAGGTCCTGGATATTCATATCCCCCGCTGCGAATGCCACATAATACCCTCGATCCAGAGTCTGCGAGTAGGTTTCGGTATCTGAAATCTGGCTGATATCGTCCATGATCGGATAGTGTCCGCGAGACTGCGCGAAATCATAAAGGTCGTCGAGGCTGTTCTCCACCATTCCCCGACCGTCGCCCCCGGAGTTGTGTCCGCCATGGCCATAATCATCGCCGTTACTCCAGTCCCAGCTATTATATTCATCGCGCCAGTCATTCCAGTCATAATTATCGCCCTGATAATCATCGTTCCCGTTATTATCGTCCCAATAATTATCATTGTTCCAATAATTATCATTGTTCCAATTATCGTTGCTGTCATTGTTCCAGTTATTGTCGTCCCGATTATCCCGATTATTGCGCCGATCTCCACGGTTCCGATCTCCCTGGTCGCCATGGTCGCGACGGTTATCGCGATTGTTCCGTTCGCTCGCGAGGACGAAACAGAAATCGCCCGAACTCTCGCGATTTGAATACTCATAAACGGATATATTAAATTGGACTTCTTCGTAATCGTTGATTGTGAATTCCACTACGGGGTAATTATCTTCAAGATAATCGCTTCCGAGTTCCCAACCGCTTTCATCCAGTACCTGCATATCAAGGTCGTCGATATCCGAGTCCCCTTCCGCGACAGCATAATAGGTTCCCGGCTCCAGATCGTAATAATAACTCTGGCTGGAGCGAATAGAGTCGATCTCGGACTCGACAACGTCGTAATCGAGATCCTCGACATATGAAATCCAGGCGTCGAGACGTTCATCGATATAATCCCCCCGCCGCGTATCAGCCATAGCGGGAGCGGCCAGGATCGTAAAAAGCGCCGCGAAAATTACCGTTGTTAAGATTGTACGCATGGTTGTCTCCTTTTCGTTCACACCGTTTCTGACAACATACGGCAAATTCAATATCAGGTATATTCCAGAAAAGGGCGAGGGAAACGGGTGTGGAAATACCGTATCAGAACCACGAGCGTCAGCGAGTGGTCTATCAACTACACTCTCGAACATTACTGCATATACCGAGCTATATCATAAATTGGACTTTGGTAGACCACTCGCTGACGCTCGTGGTTCTGATACGTTTCTGATTGACGCTCGAGGTGCTGAAACGTTTGGGAATGCACTGGAATGAAATCTGTAGTAATATAGAACCGATGTCCAAGACAGGTCATATAAAACCCGATTTCAGCGGCTTATCGGTCGTAATTACCGGCGCGACACGCGGGATCGGGGCTGGAATTGCCGGTAAACTGGCATCTCATGGCGCGAAACTTACGCGTGGGTATCTTAAAAACAACGAGCCTGCCATCACCCTCCAGAAAAATTTATCAGTGTCTAATCCTGATATTGTGCTCCATAAGGGCGACTTGTCGACTCCCGATGGAGCGCGCGCAATAATCGAGACCGCGCGTGGGAAATTCGGACGGGTCGATGTGCTTGTCAGCAATCTTGGCCCTTTTCTCTACAGATCGATTGCTGAGACGTCGCCTAATGAATGGGATTCGATAGTCGTGACAAATCTGTCAACTCATTTCTATTTAGTTAAGGAACTCCTGCCGGAAATGAAACAACGCGGTAAGGGAAATTTCATTTTCATCGGCGGGGTCGGAAGCGGCCAGGTCAGAGGACATCGGATGTCAGCGGCCTATAGCGCCGCGAAGACCGGCCTTGCGAATTTCATGAAATCGCTTGCCGCCGAGGAAGCGCGTAATGGCATTCGGTCGAACATGATCGCGCCGGGGGTTATCGATAACGGCGAGTATTCCGATGGATTCAGAGAGAGAATTGTGAAGGAAATTCCGATGGGATATATTGGAGAGCCATCGGATATTGCGAATGCGGTTATGTGGCTCATGTCGGACGAGTCGCGGTATGTCACTGGAGCGGTGATCGATGTCAGCGGTGGATATCATATTGTGTCGTAGAGCATCGGGGACAGGCACCGGATTTTGCCGGGGGATTGTTTTGAAAAAATTCGAGGTGAGACATGCGTAAAATATTATTTTCTGGAATTGTAATGATTATTCTATTGATTTCCCTGCCGGGGATCGGACGGGATTTCGCGCCTGGAGATTTCGATCCCGCCGACCCGTCGCAGGTCGATACTTACCGTCAGGCTGTGGTCGACCTGGTTGAAGAGATGACAATCGTCGGAAAGGACGAAACCGGAAATGAGCTTTTTTCCGCAGTTCCGTTTCCGCTCGAACTTGTAGCGATGATGACTCAATTACAGATACATGAGTCGAATATCACCGATCCTGTCGAGATTGATATGCTTCTCGCCGACCAGAATAGCCTGAAACCCGCGCCGAACTCATTCGCGTTTGTTCTGGATGGCGACCCGGCAATGGTTACAGGCGATGTGCGTATGGCGTATACAACCGACGCATCGCAGGAGCCGGTTTACCTTGATTTATTCAATGTGGATACGGAGACGCCCGATGAATCATCGGCGGTTACCACATGGGCGGTCGCGATAGCGGATGTCGAACAACTCGATGAATTCATGAACGCCGAAAAGGTCTCGATTTTCGTATCGAATGCCGATGAGGGTCGGGCGCCTATCGAGCTTAACTGCGGATTCTGGCGATTGTGGGGGCTATTCGACATGAGAGTAGAACCAGGAGAAGCGGAATTTCCGCAAGCATCGGAATCGCCCGCCCCAGCGGAACAGAATAACGGCAATTAAGTCCGGAAGTTAAAAAAGCAAGGATCGGGGACTGGCACCACAATTTTGCCGTGTGAAATTATGAGAAAAGTGGAGTTTTATTTAACGGCAAAATCGTGTTGCCTGTCCCCTCCACTTTACCTACTGGAATCATTTCGCAGATGCACCCATATTCCTGCTATAATTCAGCCGTGATAATTACACCCGGATATGCAGTAACCCTCGCAGGGCTTGTAGCGTTCATTGTATCCCTCATTACATCGCCCGCGATTATCCGTTTCGCGAAAAATCGCGGAGTGATGGACAAACCGGACGCGCGCAAGACACATCTGAAACCGGTACCCACTCTCGGCGGCACCGCTGTATTCGCGGGGCTGATCGCAGCGGTTTTCGTATGCTTTCCGTTTCTTCCCGACAAAATGAGGCCGGATGAAATTTACGCCGTGATGGGGATTTCCCTCGGCGCTGCATTGAGTTTCATAATCGGGCTGTTCGACGACCTTTTCGGATTGAAACCTGCGAGGAAATTCCTGTTTCAGGTTCTGATTGCGGCCGGTGGAATACTATTCGGGATAAAAATCGGGTTCCTTTCGGCTCTCGGCGGTGGATTTGTCTACCTGCCCGATATATTGACAGTCCTTCTGACAATTCTCTGGGTAACCGCATTGATGAACGCGGTGAATCTGATAGACGGGCTGGACGGGCTGGCGTCGGGAATTACATCGATTGCCTCGGTTGCATTTTTAGTTCTCGCGTTAAGCCAGGGTCAGATCGCGGCTGCGTTCCTGTCGGCTGCGGTTCTTGGATCGACACTCGGATTTCTTCCATATAATTTTCACCCAGCGAAAATTTTCCTTGGCGATGCGGGTAGTTTGATGCTTGGCTACCTTCTGGCGACTATCTCAATTCTCGGACCGTTTAAAACCACAACCGCTCTGACTGTTATGCTGCCGATACTGATCCTCGGGCTTCCATTGTTCGATACGTCATGGGCGATACTCAGAAGGACTGTGGCGAGAAGGAAAATTTCCGAGGCCGATCATAATCATGTTCATCACCAGCTCGAAAAACATGGTCTTGGACACAGGGGCACGGTTCTTGTGTTGTACGGGGTAGCGGCGATACTAGCGATAATCGCGATCCTTCTGGGAAGGAAGTAGGCCTGTGATTTTCGCAGCTTAAAAATGCCGATTTTTGAATGGATATGAGTTAACTCTTGCTTTTATTTTAATTAAAGACCCGTTATACTTCCCTTGTTAAAATCCGGCTGAATGGCCGTAAATCACATCCAAGGAGATAGAAATGAAACAAACACTGATTCTGGCCTTTCTGGCGATCTTTTTCCTCACAATTCCACTCGCCTCGTTTGCTTCCCGGCGAAGCGATGTTGAAGACCTTCTCGATTACTGGATTCAATATGCCGATGACGAGAATTATGAGGTTCTTGACACCGATATCGACATGCTCACCCAGGACGAAGCTGACATTTATTACACGATCACCCTTGATCCGGGATCTTATGCCTTCGTCGCTCAAACCGGTGACGACATTCCCAACATCGATATGGCGGCTTTTTACGAGGACGATTATAATAACGGCGATGATCCATTCGTCGAAGACACTTTCGATGATAATTATCCTGTCCTCGAATTCGACCTCGACCGTACCGAGACCATTATTGTGGAACTCTGGGTTGTAGATTGGGCCCGAAGGTCAGAGGACGGATACTACTGCATCCTGTTCTCCGGCGATGTCGAGAATGGTAGCGACGATAACAGGCATGGCGGAAAGTAATTTATTCTACAAAATCAAGTCCAATGTAAATTGCTAATCTTAAATCGGCTCATTGAAGCCGATTTTTTCATTGCCATATCGTGGCATGCGATTCCAGCGCATGATTCGCTTGCATAAAGTCTCCTTAAGAAAGCAGCATCCCGACATCGCGACATTAATATCAGATACTGATTTTACAGGGAGCGGACCATGCGACTTTCATCTACAGTGTTAATATACATATACTACTTCATCGGGGTTGTTTCGGCGATAATTATCTTGTTCGAGCTGACAGGCTACCTGTTCGGCTGGATTTCCCATGAGTTTATCGCCGGACTTATAATCGCGAGGGCCAGCCAGGTGGATATCGCGCGCCCGATGTGGTGGATGATCGACCTTAGCGGCTGGGTCTTTGTCATATGGTCAACCTCGAAAATCCTGAAAGCAGGCCGGCAGCTCCCGATCTCGATCAGCGAGGACGACAAGGGCACGATCGAAATTACCCCCGATGCGCTATGCAGACTCGCTCAATCCGAGCTCAAAACCCAGGGAGTTCCCGGACCCTTGAAGGCCGATTTCACCCGCAAACTTGGCGCCCCGATGCTTCAGGTCTGGGTCGACCTCACATCCGGGTTCGGCGGGGACGGACCGGTCGCGATGGGCGAAAAACTGAAGAAATGCATCGATGAAAGGCTCAGAAACGATTTCAACCTCGAAGGCGTGCTTGTTTCGATTATCCATCAGCCGGGACCACGTACGAAGCGGGCGTCGTAGCACGCGGCGGCACACACGAAAAAATAGTACAATCTCTTTATGAAAATCCTAATCGCGGGTTCGTCCGGATTTATCGGCTCGGCATTGGTCGCCGACTTCAAAAAGCAGGGGCATCAGGTTTTCAAACTTGTCAGGTCGCAGGATTTGGTCGATGATGAAACGGCGTTCTGGGATCCGGCCGGCGATGCAATTGACATAAAGAAACTGGATCGACTCGCCGGCGATGATGGATTCGGGGCTGTCGTCAATCTGGCAGGGCAGGACCTTTTTAAAGAGCGCTGGAATCCGGAAAGTAAAAAACGAATCTGGGAAAGCAGGATCAACAGCACGCATCTCCTCGCGACATCCCTTGGTAAGTTGAAAATCAGGCCGGAAGTATTTGTCAGCGCGTCGGCAACCGGATTCTACGGGAACCGTGGAAACGAATTACTGAACGAGGATTCCGCCCCGCCTCCGGAAGGAGCCAGCTTCCTTTCCGACCTTGTCAGGGAATGGGAGAATATGTCGAGGTCCGCAATCGATGCCGGGATTCGTGTTGTGAACCCACGAACCGGGATTGTGCTTGGAACCGAAGGCGGGATGTTGAAGCGGGTCAGGACTCCGTTCAAAATCGGACTTGCTGCGCCGCTCGGGGAAGGCACTCAATATATGAGCTGGATTACGATTAATGATGCGATTCGCGCGTTCAGCCACCTGATCGCGACCCGGAGTCTGGACGGTCCGGTGAATTTAACGTCGCCTTCCCCCGTAACAAATCTGGATTTTACGAATACGCTTGGTTATCAATTCGGGAAGCCGGTGTTTATGCATGCTCCCGCGTTCATGCTGAGGCTTATTTTCGGAGAAGCCGCAGATGAGATGCTTCTTGTGAGCCAGAGGGTTATGCCGGTGAGGTTAAAGATGACAGGATTTAAGTTCCAGCACCCGGTCATGGAACCCGCATTGAAATATCTGCTTGGGGGATAAAAATTCGTTACGCTTCCGCTAATTAAGAGGAATTTCAAGTATGAATGGGCCGTACCGCTTTGTATCTACAAATAACCCGATTCAGAAGCGTATCAGAACCACGAGCGTCAGCGAGTGGTCTTCCAACTGCAATCACAGAGATAATCAAATCTATCGGGTTATCTCATAACCTGGACGTTGGTAGACCACTCGCTGACGCTCGTGGTTCTGATACAACCCATGGAGGAGTTATGGAGTACGAAATTCATTCCGACATCAAATACGGACCGCTCGAACTTGTTGACGCTGGCCGACTCGCGGACGATTGCGTCGATAAATGGTGGAATCAGTCGCTATGCCTTGTAAACGACTGTGTCATGAGGCTCGGCGTGTTCGAGGGCGAATTCCACTGGCACAAGCATGATCGGGAGGATGAATTCTTCTTTGTCCTCGAAGGTAAGCTACTCCTCGATTTTGAAAATCAGATTATTGAGCTTCAACCCCGTCAAGGGATGCTGGTCCCGCGAGGCGTCGCGCATCGAACCCGCGCGATGGAACGTACGGTTGTGCTGATGGTGGAAGCATCGACGGTAGTCCCGACAGGGGATTGAGGTGAAGCTGAATTTTGTAGGCGATTTTCATTTTTGGGGCTTTACATAGCATTTTTTGACAAGTATAATATGATAGCGACTTAAAAAAATGAATCCCGATCCAAATTCCATTGTCGATTATGAGCAGCCTCCTGTTCAAGAGGTTGCTTTATCTGTTCAGTTTGAACCTTTGCGTGAACTGGATTCACGACATATTGGGTTGCTATGGCAATTATTTTCAAGCAAGGGTTTTGAAAAATATGAAGAACACCCGCCTCTTGACCCAATCTTCGAACTCTTCGAGGATGAGCAAATAATACCGAGACTTGAATTTCAGAATCAACCCCCAATTCCAAGAGTTTGGTTTATTAACTCTGAAGGGAATGAATTGATCCAGATCCAAAAGGATAGGTTTATTTATAACTGGCGACGTAAAAACCTGTTAACTGAGGAATACATAAGATATAAAGGAACTCGCGATAATTTTCTTACAAATTTCAGGCTATTTCAGACATTCCTGGAAGAGAGAAATATAGGTGAATTAAACCTAAATCAATGCGAAATTACTTATGTAAATCCGATTTTCGCTGTGAGAAACTGGGATGAATTTTACAAACTTGGTGAGATATTCAGGCACTATAGACCTCTGGATACCCATACATATCTCCCTGAACCGGAAACCGTTTCAATGCGTCTTAGTTATATTATCCCCGGTGAGCTTGAAAAACCAGCAGGCAGGCTTCATGTATCGGTCAATC
>JAPKYR010000003.1 GCA_026394215.1 bacterium | reverse complement strand
TAAAAACTTTTCCGGATTCCGTTTATGGAAAGCGATGTTGTAACCGTAGGTTGATCGGTAATACCAGATATGTATCCTGCAAAGTAAAAGAAATACCCTTTCTTGGTCATCTCATTGATCAGATTCCTGACTTCCTCCTCTGGAATTTGTCCGGTTTGAATACCCGTGACACTGACAGAGCTATATCCCTGGTAAATAATTTTACCATCTCCGTAAATTGTCAATAAATAATCCGGGAAATCTATCATGCATGCGTTCCTTCTCAAGGTTATGACAGCTCCGTTGTACCCAGGTGCCCGTGGAATTTGGAGCCTCCAGCCAAATACCAGAGAAATTGCAATTATCACCAGAAGTATTAAGCCCCAGATTTTCCATTTACGTTTCATTTCATTTTTGAAAGTGTTCACGAAGATGCCGGGTTACTTCATCATCGGAATTTTAACGCCAAACTTTTTCGCCGTCTCAATAGCTTCCTCATATCCCGCATCTACATGACGCATAACTCCTGTCCCGGGATCATTTGACAGCACTCTCGACAACCTTCTATCGGCATCCTCAGTGCCATCGCAGACAATCACCATTCCGGCATGGATCGAATATCCGATCCCAACCCCACCGCCATGATGCACGCTCACCCATGTCGCCCCCGACGAAGCGTTCAGAAGCGCATTCAGAATCGGCCAGTCCGCGATAGCGTCGCTCCCGTCCTTCATATTTTCCGTCTCACGGTTCGGACTCGCGACAGAACCGGTGTCGAGATGATCCCGTCCAATCACAATCGGCGCTGATATTTTTCCGTCCCTGACAAGCTCGTTGAATTTCAACCCGGCTTTTTCACGGTCGCCCATACCCAGCCAGCAGATACGTGCCGGAAGTCCCTGCCATTTGACTTTCGCAGCCGCCATATCGATCCATCGGATGAGGGCTTTGTCATGCGGGAAAAGCTCTTTGATCGCTTTATCTGTTACATAAATGTCGTTCGGATCGCCTGAAAGCGCCACCCATCGGAAAGGGCCCTTCCCTTCGCAGAAAAGAGGACGGATATACGCAGGCACAAATCCGGGATAATCGAAAGCGTTTGCTAAACCGGCTTCTTTCGCCTGTCCGCGAAGGTTGTTACCATAATCGAAACAGATACTTCCAGCTTTCTGGAGATCAATAATCGCCTGACAGTGCTCCCTCATCGCCCTCATACTTTCGCGCTCGTACCTTTTTGGATCTTTTATTCTAAGTTCGAGGGCTCCCTGATAAGAAATACCGTTCGGAACATACCCATTCAACGCATCATGTGCCGATGTCTGGTCGGTGACAACATCGGGGACAATCCCGCGCCGATAAATTTCGGGGACAATATCCGCCGCGTTTCCTTCAAGCCCGATGGAGTATGGACGTCGAGCGCGAACGGCTTTTTCTACACGTTCGAGAGCATCGTCGAGGTCGTCGGTTGCTTCCATTAAATATTTATGATCGAGACGCCGCTGAATTCGCTCCGGATCGACCTCGATTATCAGCCCGACTCCTTCACCCATCGTAATTGAAAGAGGCTGCGCGCCGGACATCCCGCCAAGTCCGGCGGTCAGGACGAATTTTCCCTTCAGCGAGTCGGCATTGAAATGTTTTTTGGCAAGAGCCATGAAGGTTTCATAAGTTCCCTGGAGAATTCCCTGCGTGCCGATATAAATCCAGCTTCCGGCGGTCATCTGGCCGTACATAGTCAGGCCTTTTTTATCAAGCTCGTTGAAGTGCTCCCATGTCGCCCATTTGGGAACCAGGAGTGAATTCGCGATCAGAACCCTTGGCGCGTCGGGATGCGTTTTGAAAATCCCCACCGGTTTCCCACTCTGCACAAGAAGCGTTTCGTCATTTTCAAGTTCCAACAAGGCTCTGATTATCGCGTGGTAGCATTCCCAGTTACGAGCGGCTTTGCCGGTACCGCCATAGACAATTAGCTCCTCGGGTTTTTCGGCAACCTCGGGATCGAGATTGTTCATGAGCATACGCATCGGGGCTTCTGTCAGCCAGCTTTTTGCGGTGATCTTTGTCCCGCGAGGGGCTTTGACTGTTGGTACGGTATCCATGGTTATCCTCACCCCCCCTCCACACCTCACCCCCTATCCATTTATGGAGAGGGGGCCAGGGGGTGAGGCATATGATAGCAGAAATGGCGGGTTCCATGCTTGATTTAACTTCAAATTGCGGTTAGACTCATATTGGCGCCAATAAGAGGCGCTATGTTATTCTTTGCACGGATTTTACGGTGTTTCGCTACAACGAACATAAAAATGTGGAAATTCCGACCATTACCCTCTACTCGGAGGCGGACCTTCCGACGTGCGACGGTAACTTCCATGTGCATGTTTTCAGGAATGACTTCGATGACAAGGAACATATCGCGCTTACGGTCGGCAATATCAGGGATGAGCGGGGCGTTCTCGTTCGCGTTCATTCCGAATGCCTGACCGGGGAATCCCTTGGAAGCCTTCGATGCGATTGTCGCGAGCAGCTTCACGAATCAATGCGGATGATCTCGAAAGCCGGTAAGGGTCTGATTATCTACCTTCGTCAGGAAGGCCGTGGGATCGGGCTTGGTAATAAAGTCAGGGCATACGCGTTGCAGGATTCAGGGTCTGACACATACGAAGCTAACCACCAGCTTGGATTCCACGACGATGAGCGGGATTACTCGATGGAGGTGAGCATCCTCAAATATTTCGGAGTCAAAAGCCTGCTTCTTATAACAAACAATCCGGAAAAAATCCGCGACCTCAAGGAGCACGGGATCGAAATAATCCAGAGGGTGCCGATCGAGGTCAAGGCGAATAAATACTCAGAGGATTATCTGAGGACAAAGCGCGACAGGGCAGGGCATATGCTCGATCACCTGGACCTTAAGGACCCGTCTGTGCGCGTGATCGATGTCCAGTGCAATTCATGTCCTGCGCTTGATGAAGAAGACGATTCTGAAAGTAAAAAATCCTGAGCATAATAATTTCTCGATATGAAAGTCCCACTGAGTAAATCCGAACGACAGCTACTGTGCGAAGTCGTGGAGAATGTCGACCTTGCGCCGGAAACTCCCGGTCATTTCAGGCTGACTGTCGATGCTCCATATATTGCTGAAAATGCCGCACCGGGGCAGTTTATACATATCCTGCCGTCGTCGGAAAGCGACCTGCTTCGACGCCCGATATCAATTATGGGTATTGATAGTGATTCTGGTATTGTAACAGTGCTTTACAGAGTAATCGGAGAAGGTACAAGGTTGATTTCACAAGCGGAGGCTGGAGATAAGCTCGATATTATCGGACCGCTTGGCAATGGATTTCCGATCATCACAGACAAGCCTGCTGTTTTATTCGGGGGAGGGGTAGGGATCCCTCCGCTTGCCTTCCTTTTAAAAAAATTGGTTGATTCGGGAAAAGGAGTGTCCGTAAGGATTATACTTGGCGCTCGGGAGCCTGAATTAATAATCTGCCTTGAGGATTTCTCGAAGATTGGCTTGAAACCGGATATTTATGTTGAATCCGGGCTTGCTGAAGCAAAAAAGTTATTCGGAGATAAGGCTTTAAGTGTTCATGAGGGTCTGATAACATGTGCTTTCGATGAGTTGTCCGATTCTGAAACCAAATCCGGAGCTGTGGTCTATGCATGCGGTCCGATCCCGATGTTGAAAGCAGTCGCGTATAAATCCCTGAATCTTGGTTTGGATTGTTATGTCAGTCTTGAAAATAAGCTGGCATGCGGGCTGGGCGCATGTCTCGGATGCAGTATTCCAGTAAAAAATGATGATGGGGATATTCATTACGAACGAGTTTGTAGGGAAGGTCCGGTTTTTAATGCATCACGAGTGGCATTCGATAAGATGTAGGGTGGGCGGGAAGGTTTGTTAGATTCACGTGATGAATTGTCCATTATTGAAAATAAACGACTTAGTTAAATAGTTATCTGAGCTATTTATTGACCAATAATGCCAAATAATGAAATTAATAATTTAAATAATAGCCAAAAGGCAATTATAGTAAATATTCAGTCAAGGAATACGAATCGGAGCTGAGAATATGGCAAAGAAAAAAATGGGTCCAAGGCATTTCATGTACCCGCAACCCGCGATAATCGCGGGGACTAATGTGGATGGCAAACCTAATTTCATGACAGTCGCATGGACCGGCGTGATGCAGCACTCTCCGGCATTAATTTATATTTCTATACGGCGGGAGAGGTACACCCGCGCTGGTATCGAAGCCAACGGGACATTCTCTGTGAACATCCCATCGACTCGCCAGGTTGTCGAGACGGATTATGTAGGAATTAATTCGGGCCACAAGGTGGATAAATCAAAGGTTTTCAATACATTCTACGGAAGCCTCGAGACCGCTCCGATGATCGAGGAGTGCCCGGTCAATATGGAGTGCAAATTAATCAAGGCGATTGATTTCGAGGGCACGCATATTGTTTTTGTCGGCGAAGTTGTCGAGACTTTCGTTTCCGAAGAATGCCTGACCGATGGGGCGCCGGATGTCGAGAAAATCGATCCCCTGATTTTCTCTACGGAAGGTAGATACTGGGGAATCGGACGGATGGTCGCGAAGGCGTTCAATGTCGGGAAGGGGTATGAAAATAAAGATGGGGACAAATAATGATATGGCTAAAATACTGTTGCACCGATAAGCTACGCAGGTTACGTATATCGTCGGCAACCGGATAAAGTAAAAAAAAGGCAGACAACTTTTTTTCCTTATAAGTTTTTTATCAGAAGGCCACTTATGAATCGAAAAAGGTGTCTGCCCGGATTTTCACCAAGCCCTGCTTAGTATGAATCGGTCTGTTTGAACCAGTCGTTAATGCCTTGGACTGCGTTTGCGCTGAGATTTTCCCACCCTTGCGCAATCTTGCTCCCCAAATCATCCAGGTCTTTCTGGATGCTCTTGCATATATCTGCGGTTTTGCCAGCAGTGTCAGCCTTGAGGTGCTCGAGTTTCGCTTCAAGTTCGAGCTTGCGTGCAAGTATGCGATGCTTCAACTCTTCATTATTCGTAATAATTGTATTAGTCATTGTGACTCTCCTTTTTAAGGTCAGTAACCCGGCAATCCATTTGCCGAATAATAGGTATCATCACAAAATTAAATCAGATGAAACCGCGGCTACGTGCCGGTTCTTTGCATTTTTTCAGGAATGACGCGGCCAATTCTCAAGCTATCCTGCTGCGTCTGGAATAGGGACGAGCAAACAGGCCTATCACAAAAAGGAAAATAATCGCGCCCACCGTTGCCGTGATCAGAACATTCGCAAACTCGCTTGAGGTAACGGAAAGATGACTTCCGAAAAAGTAACCTCCGATAAATGAACCGACCAGGCCCACCAGCAGATCGCCGATGATGCCGAGCCCTGTTCCACCCATGAGCATGCTGGCGATAGCTCCGGCCAGGACACCCATGACCAACATTGCTAAAATACTCATTTTGTTTCTCCTTATTTCAGAAAGGGGCGATCCCACAGATCGCCCTTGTTAACCAGTCATGTCAGTCATTCTTGATTACGATTACACAGAAATAACCCTGACTTACTCCGGGTTCGAACTCAGAGCCTTCGATTTCGACTCTGTGACTTCTCGATACGGGTTCTGAAAATGAGAGTTTCGGATAGTTGCCTGTTCCTGAATTTTCAGACAGCAAATCACCATTGGCGGAGTAAATGCGTACGTTGAGGTTCTGGATTCCTCGTCCACCGACTCCCCAGATTTCGTAGTCGCCTTTACCGACAGTGAGAGGGAAACTATAGGAAGATCCCTCTTCCACAAGTCTGATGTCGTCAAAGATCATTGTTTGACCCTCACTGACAATCTTGTCCATGTACTCGCCTCTGACTGATTCAATGTAATTCAGATCACTGGTATCATCGGCCATTACAGGTATAAAGGCCAACATCATCAGCGTTAAAGTAACTACCATGAAAACTAATTTTTTCATGAATTTCTCCTTTTGTCGACTCCTTTGGGTAGTCGATCTCAGCGCGTATTATACCCCAGGAATTCTTGTTTTACACATAAATACATACTAAGTCATTAATGACTAATTTAAACTTTTGCCGCTCAATCAACTGTTCCGAAAAAAAATTCTCGCTCCCAGCAAAAAATTATTTACAGTAATTAGAAATATATGATAA
>JAPKYR010000080.1 GCA_026394215.1 bacterium | reverse complement strand
ATATCCCGTGGAACAAATTCGCGCACGATGAGCTTCGCGATGGACGCATCCCGGCCTGGGACCCGTATTGCCTTGGAGGCGTTCCGCTTCTCCAAAATCACCTTGTGCCGATTTTTTACCCCATCTATGCGCTGATTGCGTGGTTGTTACCGCCGCTTTTCATACTCGGCGCGTCGGGATTTTTTCATACCCTCATTATGGCGGTATTTTTCTACCTTTTCATAAAAGAATGGCAGGAAAATCGTATCGCGTCATGGGCGTCGGCAAGTTTTCTGGTTGTTTCGCTTCTACCGGCGGCGCATTATCAGCCGTGGCCGATCACAATCGCGTTCTTCCCCGCGATCTGGTTCTTCTATGAAAGGTGGCTGAAACATCGAAACCTGTGGGCTGGACTATGGATGGCGCTATGCTGGTCGGCGCCGCTTCTCGCGGGGTATCCATCGCTTTTTGTTCAACTGACAATTTTTACTGCGGTATGGTTTTTCATTCGCGCGAGGATGATCGATTTCGATTCAAGACCATCATGGAAGCAGACTGCGTTGATTTTCGCGCTTCCGTTTATGCTTGGGCTTGGAATTTCGATGGTGCAGAACATTCCGACTCTTATGGCGTCCGCGAACAGCGACCGTGTTGTTTTCAAATCGTCGCATGAGCTTGCATCGGAATATTCATGGGCTGTCCCTCAGAATGAACCCTGGCAGGAACATCTGAAACGCCTGCTTCAACCGTTGCTTCCGGTGAAATTCAGAAGCAACGATTTTCTGAACCGTGGAAATGTCGGGATCATCCCGTTTATTTTCGCGATGTTCGGACTGACCGGCTGGCGGCGAAGGGAATTTCCGAAATCGGTGGTCTGGACGGCGATAGCGGTCGCGCCGTTCGCGTTGATCCCGGCTTTGAACTTTGCGGTCTACTGGATCACAAGGGCGTTATTGATCGATCCGAATCCGCCTCTTGAGGTGCTCGGATTTCTGATTCTGATGTTATCTGCGATTGGCGTTAAACGCTGGGTTGAGATCGCCGACCTTGAGAAGCCCGTCGAGATCAAATTCACGACCGCGCTGGTTCCCACCGGTGTCGGGATTTTCATAGCGCTTTTGGGAAGCATTTTTATCAGCCGCGGATCATTTGTCCCGAACGGCGATCCGACATTCATGGCCATCGCGGCAGCGGGGATAATCATTTCGGCATTTTTGATCGATTCAAGAAAGCACTTCAGCTATGCCATCGCCGCGATTTCATTTTGCCTTTTATATTCCGCAATAATGAGCGGGACATTTGTCCTTTCAGACTTCACATCGCCCAATTCAAAAAATCCGATGCCTGAGACGGCGACTGTCAGGGCGCTTGAGAAAATGGTCGATCCTGAAAATGGCGGGAACTGGGGACGGATGATCCGCTATTCCAACGCCCCAGTAGATGCGATGTCCATCCCGGATCAATCGTACACTTTTTATCCCAATCTAGGCACATATTTCGAAATTCCCGACGCGTTCGGGTATCACAATCTCGCTCCAAGAATGCGGTTTCAATTACTTCGCGAGATTCAACCGGAGATGGTTATAGAACGTCGAGGAATCGTCGCTTTCACTCCGCCCGTCGATCTGTCCGATCAAAGGCTTTTCAATCTGGGGGTTCGGTATGTTCTGTCCGATTCCGCGATTGAGGGACTTGTACCGTTAAACGATAACGTGAATTTTCCAGTTTATGATCTATACGGACAGGTAAAACGTCTGACTCCGCCCACGAGAGTGACGATTATCCCGTCGGTTGAAACGCTGGAAAACATGGAGAGGATTAATTTGAGGAGGCTGACTCCGCCGGAAATATTTCTCGATAAACCGGGTTATTTTGTTGCGGTGGCCGATTACGAATTCTCTGGGTTGCTGGTTTTAAATGAAGGCTACGCGCCGGGATGGTTGGTTAAGGTTGATGGCGAAAGGCGCGAATTGAAAGTCCACGAGGATTTTTCTATGGGGGTCGATATCGAGAGCGGGAGGCATGTGGTCGAATTCCGATACCGTATGCCGGGCTGGAAAGAGGGGATGACTGTCACGGTAACGAGTCTTCT
>JAPKYR010000188.1 GCA_026394215.1 bacterium | reverse complement strand
ATGTGGCCGATCCTGCAAACCATCCTGTCACTACTGTCGAATTGTCCGAAAGCGCCGTGATTCCATAGCCCTCATCATAATAGGCATTAGAATCTGGTCCGGCGCGTTTCGCCCAGGCGAGTGAGCCGTCCGGGTTGTAACGCGCGATGAAGATATCACCACCCCAACCATCGGAAGTCAGGGCTGTCTGATTCGGCTCGCCCGGTCCGAATGTGGCCGAAATGTTAAACATTCCTGTGACGACAGTCGAATTATCAAAAAGATGTGTGATTCCATAGCTCTTATCATAGGATTCTCCTCCTGCGCTTTTCGCCCAGGCGAGTCTGCCATTAGGGTTGTAACGTGCGATGAAGATATCGCTATCATTCCAATCGGGGGATTTCAGGACTGTCTGGTTTAACTCGCCTTGTCCGAATGTGGCCCATCCATAAAAATTTCCTGTCACTATTGTAGAATTATCCGAAAGTGTCGTGATTCCATAGCCATTAGAACTGGCATCTGCTCCCCCAGCACTTGTAGCCCAGATGAGTTCGCCACTTCCTCCTGATCCTCCTCCCGTAACCTCAACACTGCAAAGCTGATATCCAATCAAATCAACCCATTCAGGCGCAGACGCATTCGCGTTATCTTCCACGCTTACAAGAACTTTGTAACTTCCCGCTGAAGCAAGTAAAGCATTGGATATTGTCGCTTCGTACCTGGCGTAACCGTCGCCGGGTTGGAGGAATGTCGCTGGAATCTGGCCGGTGAAAAGGTCAGGGCATTCAACAATTGGGTCAAGATGCGATCCTTTCCCCTGCCAATCGTAGACATCGATCAATAATTTTGTCTGACCGCCTTCAGCAGTCAGTCCATCCCCAATTTTTTGTTCGGTGATCAGCGTCATCCATGGCTCGATGCAATTCGCTGTTGCTGGGAATTGAGTCATTGGATCAGTCACTGGATCAGTGGTGGGCAAATCCCATGAGGCATCGACCGCATAGCCGAGGACAAACATGCTGGACGGCATCTTCAGTGTATAAGTCCGCGTAACAGAATCTCCGGGATACAATGCATTCCTGGTATTAGCTGGATTAGACGAAATGTGACGAATAAAACCATTAAGGTTTGCATTAGGAACCGTCGGTGTCGCGAGTTTGCCCTTGAAATATGTGAAGAAATCGCCGGCCAATCCAAGTGTCGAACCATTGTAAAGCTGAGTGAATCCCTCAGCATTGAGAAACTCCCCATCACCCATCGATGAATCTGACATTGTCAGCCCCGACACTGGGAATGCATGGCTTCCGTCGAACATTATTATCCCACGCACATCGAAGACCGTATAATTCAGACTTGAACTATCGAAGGGATGTGTGATCTGGATATCGACGTCGAGAGTTCCCGGTTGAGGAATATTCAGTCCAACTATTTTGAAACAGTCAGTACAGATACCGGTTTCTAAAAGCTTGAGAATATTCAGATGCATCGAACCCAGACGCGCCGGAATTATTTCTGCCTTGATATCGCCCGGATCGGTCGCGTCGATGTTAATAAGGCTGTATGTGAGTAGTTGATGAGTATTGTCCACTGGAGAAAAATTATTCCCGGAAATTCCAGTTTGGGAAGTTTGTTCATCAGGAATGACAGGTGGTGTGATATTTCCTCCCGATGAGCATCCGATGAGAAAAACCACCGAAACGATTGATAGCAGGATTACATTAATAAGATTTTGAAATGTCGCAAGCATCATGACCTCCGGAACACTATCGGAATCCAGAAATAATCGGATTCCATATTTAATATTTTACACGATATTTGTTTCTATTCCTAATAGCCGGAATATTTACGAAAATATCCTAAAGATTTTATATTTTATTAGTCACCTTTCGAAAATTATTCTCCTTCCCCTTCCTGCCTCTTATCTCCATGATTTTCTCTTTTATCTCTTTGATCTTCGCGCCGTTATCGAATTTGGAAATCACGCCTATCGCGGGACCGTCGTCCTCGAACGCTATCGACGCGGCTTTCATGATGTCCGCCGCCGTAACAGCATCGAGCTTTTCAACGATTTCATCATGTCCCATAAGGCGGTTGAAAAACAGTGTCGACATCGCGTTACGTATCATCCTCGCCGACGTGCTCTCAAGCCCCAGCGCCCAGTGTCCGCGAAGGAGTTCCTTTGTGTCGGCAAGTTCAGTTTTTCCCGGACCGAAATCCGCGAGCCGTCTGAGTTCCCGCAGCGTGAGTTGAATAACTTCAAGGATATTGTCCTCCTGCATACCTGCATCGATTGTAAAAAGCCCGCCCTTCGAATACGGCTGATGGGCCGAATCGATTGAATAAACAAGGCCGCGTTTCTCACGAATTTCCTGAAACAGCCGGCTCATCATGCCGCCCGCGAGGATAGCGTCGAGAAGGCTGTACGCGTAGCGGTCGGGAGATTTGATACTCGCCGATGGGAAACCGATCAGTAGCGAGGCCTGCTCGATGTCCTTTGACGTAACCAGAACCGCTCTGTTGAATTTCGGCGCCTGACCGGAATCGGTGTTTGATGGTCCCTTGCGCTTGAACGGCCCGATCCGATGTTCGAGAATTTTCTGCACAGAGTCGGGATTTATCCCTCCGGCGATCGATGCCGAAAGATGATGCGGGTTGTAATGCGTCTTGTGCCATTCCGTGATTTTTTTTCGGCTGAACGATTTGATATTTTCCTCAGGGCCGAGGATTGGACGTCCGTACGCTGTCTTTCCATGAATCGCGATAATGAATTTGTCGTATAACAACTGCCCCGGATCATCCTCATTCATGTGGATTTCCTCGAGGACAACGCCTTTTTCCTTCTGGACATCGCTTTCGCTGATGATCGGGTTGAAAACAAGGTCGGCCAGAACATCTATCGCGAGATTCAGGCGTTTCGCGGCGATACGGATAAAAAAGTAGGTCACTTCGCGACCGGTCGACGCGTTGATAAGCCCGCCGACCCGTTCGATTGTTTTGACGATTGCCTTCGCGTTTCGTTTTTTACTGCCCTTGAAAACCATGTGCTCGATGAAATGGCTGATACCGTTCACATCTTTTGTTTCATAGGCAGCTCCGACCGGGAGGAAAAACCCGATAGTGAAGCTCTCCATGCCGGGCATACGTTCGACCGCGAGCTTCCCGCCAGTCGATAAGTCCCTTATTTCCGCCATGTACTGATCGGGAAGGGTGGATTTTGTTTTCGTGTTTTTACGATTTTGTTGTTTTGCATTCATAGGATGAGAGCATATTACCGGAAAGCGCCTCGTGATGCCAGAGTCAGATGTAATGAGTCAACAAATAAATGAATTGTTTTGTCTTATTGCCGGATATGAGATTTTTCATTCCACTTGACATAATAATCCGGTTGTTTATTCTTTTCGTTTATTGGCAGGCCAGTTGTAAATATGTAATCCAACTGTGCTTGAAGGAGAAAAATATGAAAGTCGTGAAGTATCTTGCATTTACTGCATTATTTATTCTGGTGGTTGGGATCATTGCCTGTAATCCGGCGACGCAGACCGGACAGCCATCGGGCAATGATCGGGAGACGGCTCAGTCCCCAAATTCTGAGTCAGGTCAGCCTGCGGGGGGTACCGGCGAGGGACAGGGAATTCAGTCACCTGTCGAAGGTAACGGAACCGATACTGCAAGGGCCGATCAGCAAATCGACGGAGTCGCGAGTCCATCCGGAACCGGTGGAACTGGAACCGGAGATGACCAGATCGTGACGATAGTTTTGCCTGACGGGAATACGGTTACTATTAATTACAGATATGATTTGGAACGAATGGCCGATTTGGACCTCCCTGAAGGCTGGCCGAATGATGTGCCGATAATGAATGGTTTCGAGCTTCATGAAGAGAGGTTTTATCTTAGCGGGATGCCATTTCTCAAGGCGTCGGGGAATGCGACGCCTGAGATGGTCAAGTCTTATTATTCACATCTCCCTGGCTGGGAGCTTTTTCAGGATATGCCATCCGAGGGAGCTCCTGGCAGTTCAATCTTCTTTATGATGAAAAAAGATATAATCTTCCTTAATATTGATACCGGCCCTGTTTCGCCAGATGAGGATCAGTCCAAAGGCAATACTAATCTATCTCTTTGGGTCGGCAATGAACCGCATTAAAACGCTACGCATTTTATGCGATTTTCACGATCCCCTGAGGTACATCGGGGGGTTTTTATCGGCAAACCGGATTAACAACCTTTACCTTGAATGTGACTGATAGTAGAATTTCCGAAGAGGGTATATGCGGCCAATTAAAGTAGGATACGATGCACAGTCGCTGACCGGAAAATTCCAGACCGGTCTCGGTATCTACGCGAAAAATCTCGCGCGTATCCTTGAAAAACACCCGCAGTCAATCGACCTCAAGCTGCTCTGGCCCATAGATCATAAACCGTTCAAAAAAACCATGGATCGGCTTCAATGGGAGCAGTATAAGCTTATTTTTGAAGCCAACCGTGAAGAGGTCGAGCTGATCCATGTGCCGTGTTTTTCCGTGCCGATCTATACGAAAATTCCTAAAATTGTCACGGCACACGATCTGATTGTACGTCAAAATCCTCATCTCATGCCTCTTGGCAGTCGATGGTACTTTTCGAAATGGATCCCCTGGTCATACAAATTCGCCGATCATATAATTGCAGTATCCCAGGCCACAAAGAACGATCTCGTTTATCTTCTGAAAATCGATCCCGGAAAAATTACGGTCATTCATCACGGGTCCAACCCGGCTTACATAAGAACCACAGATCCGCATGAAATTAACCGCATCAGATTTAACTATCATTGCCCGATGGAATTTTTCGTGATGATAGGAAGTTTCGAGCCCAGGAAAAATATCGATGTCGCTATCGATGCGTTCGCGAAAATCCTGAAATATTCCCCCCAGTTGCGGCTCATTCTTGTTGGAAAGCCCAATGAGTACCGGAACGCGATGGTAAAAAAGGTCAGGGATATGAAGCTTTCGGAGTATGTTATCTTTGCAGGTTATGCGCCCGACAAGGAAATTGCCACGCTATTGTCGGTAGCGACCGCGTTCCTGTTTCCATCATCCGCGGAAGGTTTCGGATTGCCGATGATCGAGGCTATGGCGACCGGGTGTCCCGTTATCGCAAGCGACCTGAAAGTATTCCATGAGGTTGGCGCTGACGCGGCATCATTTGTTCAGGTGAATGATGTCGATGCTCTCGCCGACAGGATGAAGAAATTTATCGGGGACGCCGAGTTTCGGGCGGATTATGTGAGAAAGGCACTTGCAAGGTCGGTTGTGTTCGACTGGGAAAAAGCCGCAGACAGGACTGTCGAGGTGTACAGAATGGTCCTGTCGCGAAAAGGAGTGGACCTTTCCGGTTGAAATGGGACTCAGGGCATTTTCTTCAGGTATTCCCCCTTGACGAAATCCGGGAAATATGGTATAACAATATAGTTTGTTATGAAACACTAACGGCTCCAGCGGAAAAATTAACCTGTTTTAAGGTGCTAGAAAGCTTATGTTCCGTGGGGCCGTTTTTTTTGTCCCTATCCCTATGGAATGCGGACAGGCACCTTGAAACCGGGGTGAGATCGAAGGTAATTCACTATGTTGAAGCACTTTAGTTTTGAAATGAAATGTTCATTGTTTGCGGGGATTATTTTTATTTTCTTCTTTGTTTCGTCTATTATAAGCATTGCCAGGTCGCACCCGTCCGAGACCGGCGCTAACAATGGCGCATGGCTTAGTCCCGTAGTCGAATCCAGTTTCCCGGAAGGTTATCCGACGGGAATCCAAAATATCTCAGGGGGTAACAATCCGGCCATGATAAACGACCCACCTGGTTCCGGGGATCCATATATCGGCAACCCGATTCCCGATCAGTTCAAGAAGCCATTCTCATTAATTTCTGACAAGAATCCTTCGCGCGCTGGTCGGGGAGCCGGATTCGTCCGGATATAACCGACCTATGGACCGGAATTTTTCGAGCGGAATATATATCGCCCGGGACAATACATTAAGCACAGGATTAAGACAGGCGCCAGACAGGTGCCTTTATTAATTGTTAATGGCTTGACACGTTTCAATGCTGAATGCTAACATGCCAACCGAATCGTACCGGATTCGCCCGGTTTACGATTTCTTTTTCTCAACACCGATGGAGGTGCGCCTTATGCGCGTATCCTTTATTAAATTAATGTTCCCGATTATGGTCATGTCCCTGGCTTTCAGCCTAGGCTGCAAAGGAGACACTCCCGCGAGCCCTGAGCCTGCAGGGGATTTGAAACAAATCAGTATTTTCAATGCGCCTAACCAGCTTGATCCTGGACAGGTTCATCACCTTGGCGCGATCGGGGTTTATTCAGGCTCAGCCGAATTCAATATCACCGGCTATGCGACATGGATGACCAGCAATATCAATGTCATAATGATAACCGGCGCGGGTCTTATTCAAGCCGTGGGCGGCGGTATTGCCACCATTACCTGCACGTACCGAGGTATCACCAGCCAGTCGGTCAGCATTGGCGTTACCGGCCCTCCAAATCCGAACGGAGGACTTCCTGCCCCTGTTACGATCGAATCGGTCA
>JAPKYR010000066.1 GCA_026394215.1 bacterium | reverse complement strand
TTGTCCAGGGAGTTATCGGACAAATGGCGGAAGGTGCTCCATACAGCCGCCGCGATCCCGTCGCCGCTGAATTTCTTTGACGGGACGATCCATATGGGTCCCGCGGTCGTGATGCGCGGCGACAAACGCGCGATCGAATATTACGAAACCTTACTCGCTGAAATGAACGACTGTATCGACCAAGGATTCGGCAGCGTCGAAAATGAAAAATTCAGGTTGTACTGGGAAGGTATGCCGATCTGGTGTAAGCTGCGAGCGCATTCGGAATTGTTCGCCGCTCACAATACATGCGTCGTGGCGTCGACCTATTGCAATAGCTGGATTTTCGACCAGCTCAATCCCGATGACCCGTTCATGAGCATGGCGAAAGCATATACGGAATTGTTTATCACGCGATCGGACGAATGGAAAGAGGGATATTTCCAGAAAATGATCGACCTCTACAAGGTCGATGGAATTATTTATCATGACGCAAGGACGTGCCCGAATAATTCGAACACACGCTACGGTATGCCGGCGAGGTTCGCGAAAAAGTCGAAGCTTCCATATATCATCATCCAGGCCGACCTGAACGATCTACGTTGCTTATCTGAAGAACAGACAAAGACAAACATCGAGGCGTTTATCGAACAATTGTCGGAGGGGAAATAGAAAGCTATTAAATATTCGTTCTATGCAATGTTTACGTAGGACAGACTTTTCAGTCTGTTGATCAAAATTGTAGGACAGACTTTCTAGTCTGTTATCCTACCGGGGAAAAACAACAGACAAGAATGTCTGTCCTACACAGATAAAAAATTACAGGAGAAAAAAAATATCCGGGGACACCTTGTTTTCCTCCGGAAAAAAGGTGTCCCCGTAAAACCAAAATAATTTAATGACTGACAAAAAAATATACTGCGGAGTCGATATCGGCGCATCTGCTACGAAAATTGTCCTCATAAACCATGATGCGGAAATTCTCGGACACCGTGTCGAACGCACGGGCGCAAGAGGTCCGACTGTCGCGGAAGAATGCCGTAACGCGATCCTTGAGGAGCTTGGCCTTGGATTCGATTCTATCGGGATGACAGTCTCGACCGGCTACGCGCGCGAGGATATCCCGTTCGCCGATACATCGCGCACCGAAATCACCTGCCATAGCCGCGGATGCCTTCACGCTTTTTCCGGGCCGATAACGATTGTCGATATCGGCGGGCAGGACAATAAAATTATCTACCTCGATGACCAGGGCAGACGGACGAATTTCAAGCTGAACCGGAAATGCGCGGCGGGTACGGGCGCGTTCCTTGAGGAAATGGCGAACCTTATGGCGGTCCCGATCTCCGACTTGAACGGCCTTGCGGAACAGGCGGAATCGCCGATCAAACTTGGAAGTTACTGCACCGTTTTCGCGAAAACCGAGATTCTGACAAATTTCCGCAAAGGCGACAGGCTTCCGGATATCGTCGCGGGCGCGTTTCATTCTGTGGTCAGGCGGATAATCGAGATGGATATTCTGGAAGGAAAAATCGTCCTTACCGGCGGTGTGGTCGCGCATAATCCGTATATTGTCAAAGTGTTCGAGGAGATGCTCGGCAGGCCTGTCAATGTTCCTCCCCAGCCGCAGTTGACCGGTGCTATCGGCGCTGCATTGATCGGGATAGAATTAGCAAAGGAATAAATCGATTAGTTGTTCATAGAGAAGAAGGAGAAAGAAAATGCTCGATGGACTTTTTAAACCGAAATCAATCGCCGTTATAGGGGCGTCCACAAATCCGCTCAGTATCGGATACATGGTGATGAAAAACCTCCTTGACCACGGTTTCAAGGGTACGGTTTATCCGATCAACCCGAAATCCCCCGAAATCCTCGACCAGAAAGCGTACCCGTCTGTCATGGAAGTCCCGGGCGATGTCGACCTTGTAAATATCTCCATAAAAAATACATTTGTCCCTATGGCGCTTGAGGACTGCGGTAAAAAGGGCGTCAAATTCGCGATCATCCACACCGCCGGGTTCAAGGAAATCGGCGGCGACGGAATCGAGCTTGAGAAGCAGATTCTTGAAGTCGCGAAAAAATACGGCCTGCGCCTGTACGGACCGAATTCGCAGGGGATCGAAAATTCCGATGAGTCGGTCAGTGTCTACGCCAATTTCACATTCACCCCGATGATGAAGGGCAATATCGCGGTACTCGCGCAGAGCGGCGGGGTAGGGGAAGTGCTGCAACTTCAGCTTTACAACAGGGGAGTCGGGATTCGCAAATACGCGAGTTACGGCAACGAGTGCGACGTATCGATGAACGAGATTTTGAAATACTACGGCGACGATCCGGGCACTCGCGTAATCATGCTACATATCGAAACCCTCCGAAATCCAATCGAGTTCCTCAAAATCGCGCGCGAAATCAGCCGCGTAAAACCAATCCTAGCGCTGAAATCCGGCAAAACGAAAGAGGGGCTGAAAGCTGTTTCGTCGCACACCGGCACGTTGATGGAAAAAGATGTCACGACCGATGTAATTTTCAAAAAAGCCGGGATAATCCGTTTCGACACGCAGGAAGAGATGATCGAGACCGCGATCGCGCTATCGTGCCAGCCCGCTCCGAAAGGGAAACGTGTCGCGATGATCACCAACACCGGCGGTCCGGGAATTCTCGCGGTCGACGAAATTATCCAGGCAGGGCTTGAATTATCGAAACTTGACCAGAAAACCATGGACGGCTTGCGCGAAAAATTGTACCCCGAAGCGTCGGTGATAAATCCCGTCGATGTCCTCGCGACCGCATCGCCAGAGCAGTACGGCGCGGCGATC
>JAPKYR010000321.1 GCA_026394215.1 bacterium | reverse complement strand
TTGCACCCGGATGTTGAGGTCGAGGGTAAGGTGGAAGTGGTCAAGTTAGATCAGGGCTGAGAAAACTGCAGGGGGAAATTTGTTTTGAAAAAGAATAAACCGGACAGCGGATCTGTCCCGGTTTTTTTCATATACAGCAATTATTATTAATCATTTTTAGCGACCAGGAATGGGCAGGAATGGGGACACCTTATTTTTGCCTGAGACATCCTTGACTTACTCTAACCCCTCGCCAGGCAAAAAAAGGTGTCCCCTTTTCAAACGGCTCAAATCGAAACCGCTCCATGGCGTTTGCTTGATTCAATTGCAGGGGTTAAGATTTATGTAAATCTGTTAATTTAAGACGGGACGAGGTGTACATGTCGGATAAATCGGCTGGAATGCATCCACAACGCGCAATCAGAGTGTTCATATCATCGACCTTCCGCGATATGAAGGAAGAGCGGGACGAACTGGTCAGAAACATCTTCCCGCAACTACGAAGAATCTGTGAGAGGCGCGGGATCGTCTGGGGAGAGGTTGATCTCAGGTGGGGAATCACCGATGAGGAAAAAGCTGAAGGCAAAGTGCTTCCCATCTGCCTCGAGGAAATCCGGAGATGCAGACCCTATTTCATCGGTATTTTAGGTGAACGCTATGGTTGGGTTCCGCTTGAAATTTCAAAGGAACTCATCGAACGCGAGGAGTGGCTGAAGGGACATCTCGAGAAATCCGTTACTGAGCTTGAGATTCTTCACGGAGTGTTGAACGATCCCGGGATGGCGGATCATGCATATTTCTATTTCCGCGATCCGGCCTGGGCGCATTCGAGACCGGAAGAGCAACGCGCCTCGATGAAGTGAAGTTTTTTCAGCTACGAAGTAGCAATTTTTCTGACTTTATCCGGTAAGTATTTGCTTTAATTCAAATGGTGGTTTATCATTTAAATGATATTTGTGGAGGTGATTGCATATATGGTAGTACTACGTACTTTTCGTTCGATTCTATTATTTGTTTTATTTATTGCGAGCTGTTGTGGATGCTCTTCGGGAAGCGGGGCAGGCTCTCCGATAACGCCGGGAAATTCTCCAAGTCAACAATACGATCCTAACAGATTCATTTCGGATCAATATGGCTCCGCAGATGATTGCTTTAACAGCGATCCCCGCTTCAAAGGCTGGACAAACACTGATTTCCCCGACAAATACGATTTCGACTGGACAGCCCCTCCCGACTGGGCGCTGCCCGGCATCGGAGATATCGAATTCGACCGCGTATTGAAGGGATGGATTGTCGATCCGCATCACAAGGTTAATACGTTAACTTTAACCGTTACGGTCGATGATAATTTCGACCTGTCGAAAGACCTGACTTACACAGGCGAGGTCCTTCCGGATGGTGGATACGTATATCACTGGGAATGTATATCTCCGGAAAAGCTCTTGGATAGCCAGCACCACTTTGTCACGGTTAGCGTATCGACACTCGACAATACTCCCCTCATGAATATCGGCAACCCTGTATTCAAGCCGCTCGTACTGCCGGGAATCGGCGCGGTGTATTATCCGTGGCGCGACGTGAGGCTTCCTGTCGAGGAGCAGAAATTCGATCCGATGCGTATATTGATTTTTATCGATGGCGATTTGTATCCGGAATGGGTCGATCTCATCAGGCCTGTCGAGGTCTGGAACATCAAGGGTTACGGGAATCCGATGTCGGTAGAGTTCGAGCAATTGGATTCGGAGTGGCCGATCGCGATTCTCAATCTCAAAGAGCCGATTACAATGGACACAGACCTCGAATTCGGCCCGGTCAACCTTGAAGATGGTTTAATTGCATTCGATTCAGAATCCATTATTGTTGATGGTGCTGATAGGGAAGCGCAGGGCGGGCCGCCTGAGTGCAACATGGACATTCATGGGGTCGGGCACCATGATTACATACAGACCGAGGATTTC
>JAPKYR010000286.1 GCA_026394215.1 bacterium | reverse complement strand
GCGCGCGAGATCGACCCGAATGTGGTGTACCGGTCGGCGCATTATTCGGAGATTCTAAAAGGCGAGGTGTTGAGAATCGCGAAGGAGGACCCGGTATTTATCGCAAAGCTCCTATTTTTGAAAACGGCGAAAATGATTCTCGTACTGATTATGTGCGCGAATATCGGTCTGATCGCGATGGTGCTTCGCCCGAAACCTCTGAATATCGAACTTGGATTCTGGCTTGCGATCGGATTCGGGGCGCTGTTCGGGATACTGACGTTACCGTGGGCAGGATATATTTTATCGTTTATCGCGATGTGCATGATGTATGCAATCGCCAGTGTGGATTATTATTTAGAGAAAAAATTATGTAGCCCGGCATCGCGACCGCAATAACCTTCCAATTTTTCAACATCCAGACGGAGCGTTGCCGGGTTTTGCAGCAAAATCATTGCACGCTATCTCTGTACCAGATTTCGTAATTGTTGTCATCAGGAGGAGGTGCTGGAGTATACAACTCGCAGACAAGATGTATGTGCCCGTCCGAATCGCCTGCCATGCTCGGGAACGCACCGATCCCGCCGGCTGGGACGATCTCAATTATATCCTGCCAGCCGGTGCTCGCAAGGTATTCCCGATACAGCACGCGTCCGGGATAGCCGTTCTCGTCCTCCTCATGCCATGCGAAATGGTAATCGCCATCGGGAGTCGCTGCAACATCCGGCGCGACCTGGTACGCATCCTGGCTAGTGCTCACAAGTTGCGCAGCTCCCCATGAACTGCCCTGATCCGTGGAAATCCGGAAATAAATGTCGGAATATGTCCCGTCGAAGCTGTCGAAATAGGCGAGAAGGATATCGCCCGTGGGGGAAACATCGAGAGTCGGCTGATTAGCTTCGCCCAGGATCACCGCGGCTGGAGTGGTGAAAGAGCCGCCAATATCGTTGGTGAAATAAATTTCGTTTGCGCCGGATGAGTCGGACACGAAGGCAATATAGGCGGAATTCGACAGTCCGGGCGCGACTGCCGGGAAAGATTCCGAGACACCAACGGCTGCGGCGATCGAGACGGGGCTGTCCCATGTCGATGAGAGCGGTAGTTTTCTAAGGTACCAGACATCATATTCGTATTGATCGATATCAACCAGTTCCATAGTGTGCCAGACAATATGCAGCGCGCCGTCGTCGCCGGCTTCGATTTTCGGATGGACATTGCGAAGTCCGTTCGCGCCGGAATAAAGGACCGTTTCGGTCGAGAAATAATTCTGTGAACTCGCGTAGTAGATATCGCTTCCAAGTACATAATCACGTTGATCTTCCCAGACGACATGAAGCGTATCGTCGGGATCGGCTGCGATTGTGGCGTAGATCGCCCTCCCGTCCGTTGAGTCGATTTGCGCGGGAACGCTCCATGTCCCGCCGCTGTTTGTCGAATACATGACGTGGTAAATACCGGAGCTTGTCAAATCATCGACCCAGACCACATGGCTGGCGCTGTCGCTTGTCACCGCGATCGCGTGCCGCGGCCATATAAAACTCGCGCCGCCGGAGTTCGATATTTTCTGTGGCGGCCCGAAAACTTCGGGTCCCTCCACGGCATGGCTGACAACGTTCAACGATATGTAATTGTGCATGTCGGAAGTTTGGTCGAAAGGCTCAGCGGTTGTTGCCCATACATGGATGTCATAATTGCCATTTAGAGTTCCGGGAGCGCAGGAAACAGGTCCCTCCCAGATTTCAGGCTGCGCGCCGTTCTGGCTGAGTGTAATGACCGATCCTCCGACCGGCGACAAATCGACGCTGACGCTCAGGACATCGTTCTGCCAGTCGCGGGCGTAAAGCTGCAACATCGGCGCGTTCGATCCATCATTATATAAATTGCCGCTGATTCCGCCGTAACTTACCTCGTATGGCTCTCTGCAATTTTCGGGATATGAGCATTCGACAACCAACGTAAGCGGTATCCATGAAGGCCAGGTCGGGTTATAGATGACGAAATGGTCATAGAGCGAAGCGTTGGATGGAAATTGGCGCTGACCCGTCCCTGTTTTCGATGCTATGAACGGGTTGATATCGCCGGGCACAAGCGCGAAAAGTGTCGTGTATCCATCGGCGTTTACAATTTTCTTAGGGCTGAACGACGTAGCTACAGTCCTTAAATCGTATGGGCTTACAGAATACGGATTATGCCAGCCGAGGTCGAACTCCACAATCTGCGCTCCTTCATCGTATGTCAGGTCTTTCGCCAGCAAGCAATCGTAACAATGCGGGGCTGTCAGAAGACTCCAGACATTGAAATGCTTTTCCGCGTTGCGCAAGGGCACAATTTCGACGGTTCCCTTGTCAACGTCAACATATAAGTCGAACATCCCTAGAACTACGGTGTTATCGGTGATTTGATTTGGATCCCATGAGAAGTCGGCAAGGTCGGGACCGGGTTGTTGGATTTCGGCTGGCTGAATCGGGGAATTGCCGCCTGAACAGCCAAAGATCAAACCTGTGATTAAAAGCAAGGTGAAAATTATTAACCGCTGATGCATGATAAAACAGCCTCCGGTGGAGGAATAATTAGAGATGTATTATCCGCCCGAATATTGATTAATTACCTGGTAATTCTAGCATTTATAAAGGCGAGGGGCAATGTCAAACAATAATCCGGGGAATCGGCGTCAAGCTGAGTGACGCCATCTAACAGGTACAATCCAGGTTACACTACCCTGCGTCACGTGCTTGCTGCAAGCTGTAGCTTTAGCGAAGGCTTGTCGCCGAATCTTACTTTTCAGCTTTCCTCGATAAACTTCTCGTAATCGGCTTTGTCCATAAGGGCGGCAAGGTCATCCATACTGTCGGGTTCAAGCGCGTAAAGCCAACCCTCATCGTAAGGAGACTTGTTCAAAAGCTCCGGATGATCCACAAGCTGCTCATTGATGCGCGTCACCCGTCCGGAAACCGGATTGTTGATGGGGCTGGTGGTTTTCGCGGAATCGATCATCCCGCATTCTTCCCCGCCCTCCAGAACGTCGTCGATATCCGGAAGCTCAACGTAAACGATATCCCCAAGCTCGTTCTGGGCGAAATCTGTGATACCGACCAGCACTTCGTCGCCTTCCATACGAGCCCATTCATGGGATTCTGTGTAGTGGAAACCTTCTGGGAAATTCATGGTTCTTTTTATACTCCGGTATTACGGAAATGATGAGTATGTTTAACAGATAAGAGAGTCAAGATCAATAGGAAATCGACGGAAATGGAAAATTTAACGTTTATAAAAAGGGATCTCGACAACAGTCGCTCCGGTAACACGTCCACGCTGCTCGACTTCGACACGCATGCCAATCGCGGTCAGATTGTTGGGGAGAAATGCGAGCGCGATACGCCGTCCGTCCATCGGGGAGAGGCATCCGCTGGTTACAAGCCCCACTTCTTTTCCATTTTGGAAAACTTGAAGGCCGTGACGGGGTAACGGACCGGGATCCGATTCAAGCCCGGCAAGCTGGACATCCGAACCGGAATCTTTCATCGCGATCAAAGCGTCGCGCCCCATAAAATCGCCCTTTTTAAGCTTAACGACCCATCCGACTCGCGCGGCGAACGGGTTCGAGTCCTCGCCGATTTCATTTCCGTAAAGCGAGTAGCAGACTTCGAGCCTCAATGTATCGCGGGCGCCGAGACCGATGGGGAGGATCCCATCGCCGCCTGTTTCGAGAACGGTGGTCCAGAGATCCATAGCGTCGCTGTTTTCGACAAAAAGCTCGAAACCGTCTTCGCCGGTATAACCCGTGCGCGCGACAGTCAGAGGTATTTTTCCAATTTTTGTTTTGAAAACCGAAAATGGAGGATATTGCGACAGGTTTTCCGGTATCAGCTTACCCAGAATATCGGCGGCTTTGGGACCCTGGAGTGCGACAAGAGTGATTTCGTCGCTCCGGTCCTCGAATACGTCCGGTGAAAAAACCTCGCCGATATGGGCTTTGATTTTCGCGACATTGGAGGCATTGACCACCAGCATGTATTCTTCATCACCGGTGTGATAAACGATCACGTCGTCGCGAATTCCGCCTCTTTCATTGGTGACAAGTGTATATTGAGCCTCGCCGACCGCAAGTTTCGCAGCATTATTACTTGTAAGCCACTGGATTCGATCAAGCGCTTCGGGTCCTCTGAAAAAAAACTCCCCCATGTGAGTTAAATCGAAAGCGCCCGCGGATTCGCGGACTTTTCTATGTTCTTCATTAAGCGATGTATACCAAACCGGCATCATGAAACCGGCGAATTCGATCATTCTCGCGCCGTGCTCAACGTGCCAGTTGTACAGAGCCGTTTGTTTCGATGACGTGACGTGACTGTCCACTTAATCTAGCTCCTCGTTCTTCCTCCGGGAGAAGGTAAAAATATATGTTTACTACTTTTTTGACATAATTGACGGTTTCCTCATAGGGGGGAATCCCGTTATAGGGCGCATCGGAGTATTCCTCGACCGCCCCCGGTCCGGCATTGTAGGCAGCGAGGATACGGTCCAGGGGGTAGTTGAAACTATTCCATCGGTTTATTTCGCGGTCGAGATAGGCAAATGTCGCCCGGATATTTTCATCGATGTCGAATGGATCCTCCACTCCAAATCTCTCGGACGTGAAAGGCATCAACTGGCCAAGTCCCTGCGCACCGCAATTGCTCTCAGCATTGGGTCTGAAACTCGATTCGCAAGCTACCAGAGCCATGACAAGCCGGGCGTCAACCGCCTGAAAATCCGATGCGTGGTTGTAGATCGCAGCAAAAATCTCGCTTGCGGTCTCGTCATCAAGACCCGGGTTGAAATGCATCATGTTCTGGATGTAAGCCTGCTCAACCTCTGAAAAATCATATTCAGTCTGCTCGAATGATGTCTCCGGAGTGGACTCGTCAACCTCGACCACTTGAGGTCCCCGCTGCTCGCCAAGATGAGACCATTCGGCATCCATGGTCATAATTGATGTTATCAAGTCGATCATTGCCTGCGGAAGGCTTGAGATATCGCCGTCTGTGGGGATCGACTGCGAACCGACAAAATACGCCGCGATAGCCGAATCGCGAACCCCATAACGCTCGTATTGAACGTAGTAGGATCGTGCGACACGTTCCGCGTCGAACCATGCCGACGGGAAGTTGTCCTGGCTCGCCGTCACATTATTGTCGAGATTGTAGTAATACAACCTTGTCTGTGGATATCCCGCGTAGGATTCCTCGCCTTTCATAAGGGCGAGGATGGTTGAAGGCTGGAGGCTGTAGTCCGATGCTGCGGCCTGGACATTATGGTTGATGTTTTCAAGATTGTTTAGAGTGAACGACGGATTCTGCTCAAGAAGAAGATCTTTGATGTCAATGCTCAAAGGACTTCTTCCGTCGATGACAGTTTGCGTTACCGATCCCTGGGCGTGGACGGGCAATGTGATAAGCATCGACAGCAAACAACCCGCCAGCACGAGGGTAATGTTGATTTTTCTTTGTTTCAGAAATACTTTCATAATTATAATTTCGTCTAATCCAGCGCCGAGTTAACTCCCCTCCCGGACGCCGGTGTCCCAAATTTTGACACCGATCTCTGTTATTAGGATCGGTCCTGCCAGCCGAATTCGGCTGCGACTTCCCTTGACGCTTGTTTCGCTTCCTCGACGACCGATTTCAGTTTGAAGAGCGGGTCCATATTCGACCCCTCAAGCTTGATTTTTCCGGTAAAAAAAGCGCTTATGGGATCGATTTTTCCAAGCCAGAAGTTCAGAGCGGTCTCCCATTTCATTTTCAAAGTCGGATCGACAGGGGTAGTGTCATCGTCGCCAAGAGCTTCCAGCTTCGTATCGAGACCATCAAGAGTGAGTTTCAACCTCAATACCGGATCCGCAAGGGTAATACCGACATCACCGGGTTCACCGGACAGGGAATTTACCACAGACTCGGATTCCAGCATCTTCTCGATCAGTTTGCGGTGAAATCTCAGTATTTCAGTTGGATCGCTGGTCGGTACGTAACCCAAAGTAAAATCCCCCAAAACAGGAATAGGGAAATGTAGTAAATAAGACTAATGATGGTACCGCCCGATTAAGAGCAAAGTCAACCGATTGGGTGTCTCCGTTAATTGATTTTTCCAACTGGGTCCGTCGGCTTTCCTGCCGGCATCGACCCCAAAAATACCCTCCGGAAAAGCGTCACACCTGCATTAGTTCAGTTCGGGATATCGTACGGGACGGCACTTTTCCAGTTTCCGGGACGTTTTTCGGGGTCAAGCCCGGAATCGAGCCATGCCAGCCATTGTTCGACATCCTTGCCGATTGTAATGGGATCGAAAGCGCCCTCTTCAAGAAGGATGCCTCCGAGGGAATACCGGTCGCGGGAGAAATGCACGGCGCTGGGTTTATAGAACCATGCCATGACTTTCTGCTTTTCAGGGCTGAAAAGCTTCATTCTCGACCGATTCGGGTAGCCCTTGATTTCGGTGGTGGAGTTGAATTCAAGGCCGTACGATTCGGGAATTATTCTATATTTTCCTTCGGCTTTGGAAATAATTTCAAAGATCGCCTTTATCACCGAATTTGACGTTTCCAAGTCGATTTTCTGCTTTACTGCGTTATCTTCAAGGTTATTAATCATTCAATTTCACCGCCTGTGTTTTTCTCCTCCTCCATCAGTGAGGGAGTTTATCACATGAATTATCAGAGTAACAAGCCATGATCGGTCAACCTCTGATAGTATCAGCAAGATTATTAAGCTCATCCAAATCGGCCTGTGGGCCGCCGGAGACAATCCCGTGTTCATGCCTGAATCTGGGATATAATTTCAGATGGACATGGTTGATTTCCAACCCTTCGCCGACAACCATAGTGCGCTCCGCTCCAAGCTTTTCTTCCATCAGCATTGAGACATTTTTCGCAGCAGCCATTAACCCGAAGTACGCATCGTCGGATAACGCAAATATTGACGATGGCAGATGGTCTTTGGGGATTACCACAGCCTGGGCTTTTCGTATGGGAAAGATGTCCAGGAAAGCGAGGTGATTTTCGTCCTGCCAGATTATTTCGGCTGGGATCGTGCCAGAGGCAATTTTGCAGAAAATGCAGTTAGGGTCGTGGGTCATATCGATTTCTCCTTGCCCAATCGAGAGTTGCCTTATTATAGACATTTCCGGCAAATAAAAAAATATTCCCTTCCCCCTTCGACAGGTTTCAAGTTGGAATGCAGCTTATCTGAAACAATATTTATAAAATTGTTGCAAATAGGGTTGACAAAGCCGAATCGATAGTGTATAGTATGCAACGTAATACCTAAGTATGTCGCATATATGCAAGGAGAATGACCATGGCTGATTCACAGAAACCCGTTCAAATCCCATCCACCGCAGTTATGGCGAATCTGGTTGCTGGAGTAATTCTTACCTGGCTCGGACTCATGCAATGTGCCATCGAATTCGTTACAAGGCAGTTAAATTTTCACGGTGCGATATCCGATGTAACCGATTCGGTGGCTTTCGGGCTTGGTTTTGTAACGCTTGCATGGATTCTCTGGGTTAAGCCATGGGTCGGCGGCATCCTTTTGACAATCGCGGGACTTGCGATAGCTCTCTGGATAAACAATGACTGGGACAGTCCGAAAAACATTGCTGACTGGGTTGTACGGGCACTTATTTCAATTATTCCAATCGTGATGGGTGTTTTTACCGTAACATTTGAAAGTCGAAAAAAACTGCAAAATTGAAGCGGAGTTGCAGCGGGAAAGAATATAATACAGCGATAGGAATGATGAAACAATGGAGAAATCACGAAGAAAATTACCGTCACTTGCGCTGATTGTCACCCTGGTAATCGGGTTATTCTGGACAGGATTCAGCGTGCTGGAATCGATAAGCGGATTTTTTCAGCGTCCAGTAGATTTATCTGCGGGTGTAGGAGGGTTGATGCAGATTGTGACATTCAGCTTGCCGTTTTTTGTTACAGCATGGCTTTTATGGGTGAAGCCGAAAATAGGTGCGATTGTCCTGATGCTGATGGGGATCGGGTTCGGAATCTGGATGTTTTTCTGGAACAGATCGGGCAGGATCGATGAATATATAGTCCGGGGATCTTTCACACTGGTCCCGTTTGCGCTGGGACTTTACACGTTAATAAGAGAGACAATTTCAGATAGAAGAAAATAAATTGTCATCCGGTGCAAGCATCAGTTATGTTACAATCTTCGCGTGCAAGAACCGGATATTAAAAACCTTCTTGAATCAACCCGCCAGCCCGGAAAAGCCGGACATCGGGCGCTTGGAAGATTACTCAGGCTGATCGATGACAATGACCCAGCCTTTGAACAAATCGATAACCTCGTTAAATCAACCGCGTTTCGTGCAATGAGGATCGGGCTGACCGGGCCTCCCGGGTCGGGAAAATCAAGCCTGATCGCATCGGCAATGGATTTCCTTGCCGAAACCACGGGAAAAATCGGGATTCTGGCGGTCGATCCAACCAGCCCGTTCACCGGCGGCGCAGTTCTTGGCGACCGCGTAAGGCTGAAGGGACCGATTCCGGAAAATGTATTTTTTCGGTCGCTTGCAAGCCGTGGATCGGTGGGAGGAGTTTCAAGAGCTATCTGGCCAGCGTCGCGCGTTCTCGACTGGTGGGGTGCCGACATAATTCTGATCGAGACTGTCGGAAGCGGTCAGCTTGGAACAGCGATCGCGGAAGTCGCGGATATTGTGGTCGCAGTATTAACGCCGGAAGCGGGGGATGGGATTCAATCGATGAAAGCGGGGGTAATGGAGTTGGCGGATTGTTTTATCATAAATAAATCCGACCGTCCGGGATCGGAACTCATGATGAAGGAACTCCAGTTAATCAAGGAAGAAGCGATCGCGGGGGGACGCGAGGTCGAGATTTACATGACATGTGCGGTTAAAAATGAAGGCGTCAGAGAAGCGATCGACGGAATCGGTGCCATGTGGGACAGGTTGAAAAAAAATGGACAGATCGAAAAACGCAGGCTGATTCAGGCTAAAGGGGAAATATCCAAAAGGGCTGAAGCGGAGCTTCACGAGCGGGTGATAGCGGATATAGGGGGGATGGAAAGGTATCGGGATATTCTTGAGAAATGGGGGGAGCGTGTATTAATGGGAGAGGCGACAGTGTCGGAGGCATCGAGGGAGTTGCTTAAAATAACCCCCCTATAATCCCCTTTTGATCAATTCTCCGGACCACGCGCGTCGCCATCCTCGCTTTTATAGAAATCCATGCCGTCGGAACCATACTTGTATTCCTTCTGACCGGGTTCGACCTTTTCGCGCTTCTTCTCATTCTGACAATCCTCCCCTTCCCTGAAGCAGCGGCAATAGAATCTTGATTCGTTCCGAATACTCATACATCTGGTCATGCTCGCGCGCAAAACATCCAAGCGCCTGCTTGATCTCGGGTCTGTTCCTATCAAGATATTTCACAATGGCGGGGAGGAGATGTGTTTCTTCGTCGCGATAGTGTGTTTCTGTGATATCGACAAATGCCTGGAGACAGGCTACCAGCCCATCTCGAAGATCCTTCTTTGCCGGATCGGCGATCTGTGCCTGAATATCGTCGGGCGCGAGGAGCTCTACAAGGCGGTCGGCATGTTCGATTACTTTTCTATGGTCGATCAGCCAGATTTCGAGCGGGGTTCGCATGATGAAATTCCCATGTCGCAACAGATTGCGCTTCAATGGTATACTACATCCCGTTAATTTGAAAGGACATATCAATGCAATTCAGAAACGACGGGCGTGGGCTTGACCAGCTTCGCCCGATAGAAATCATTCCGAATTATATCGAGCAACCGCTCGCGAGTGTGCTCTACAAACAGGGACGGACATGGGTACTTGCGGCGGTCGATGTCGACGATCAGGTGCCGCGCCATGCGAAGGAACGCAAGGAGGGCTGGCTGACCGCCGATTATGCGCTCCTTCCGTCATCGACAAGGCCGCGGTCGCCACGCGAGGCGAGATTAGGACACCAGTCGGGACGGACGGTGGAAATCCAGCGCATTATCGGTCGCGCGCTTCGGGCAGTCACGGATTTGTACAAATTTCCGGACCTGAGTATATACATCGATTGCGATGTGCTTCAGGCCGACGGCGGCACCCGGACAGCGTCGATCACTGCCGCCTATATAGCGCTTGCGATGGGGGTCGAGAGGCTCATCGACGTCGGGAAACTTGCGGACAGTTGTCTGAACGACACACTTTCGGCTGTAAGCTGCGGGATCGTGCAGGGTTTCGAAGTCCTCGACATGAATTACAACGAAGATGCGATGGCGGAAGTAGATGTGAATGTCGCGATTACGGGTAGAGGGAATTATGTGGAAATCCAGGGTACCGCGGAGGGAAAGGCTGTCAGTCCTGAAAAATTCGCGAAGTTGCTGGAACTGTCGGAGAAAGGTATACGGGAAATAAACAAGGAAATGCGGAAGGTGCTGGAGGGAATCGAAGTAAATCTTCCGAATCACGGCACGTGACTAAGTCGCATATATCGATTAATCATGCGCCGGAGTCGCATGCCACATTACATTGTAATCGGTTATTTACTTTAATATTCGATATTTTGTATTATGCTTTTTATATGATATTATTTCTTTAGCTAATTAGAAGGGTTTCTTTGAGGTAAAGATTTAGAATTGTCACGCAATTCCTTTGGAGAAAGGTATGGCCTCTTTTAATCGTATCGCAATTATTTTTCTGATCCTGCTGGTGGTCGGATGTCAGTCCGGCGGGGGACAACCAGTATCTCCCGATCTTCAGGCACCGGGAAGTTCCGGCCAGGATTTAACATCGGGAGATAATACATCGCATGAACCGGCGATGTCTTCAGGATCGAGCTGCCTTGGCTTGTATGATATTTCAATCGATCCAGTGACACTTGAGACCGAAATTATCCCCGCACGAACAGCTCAATTGACGGTCAATATAATGGGATTCGTGCAGATGGGATCGGCACACGGAATCGGTATTGAGGTAACCGATTTCACCGAGCTCTGGTCGGCAGGCCGCATAAAGGTTGATCTCTCAATCACTAATCCATTCGATCTCGACTGGACTGTCGCGTTCGACACCCTCGGGGTTTTCATCTCGAAGCAAGATACATCGTTACCATCCGAGCCGGGAGCAACGTGTGCTTCGAGCGGGTCCGACACCTGTCCGGTTCTTGAAAATGCCGATGGATTGACCCGATGGATGAATCCGGTTGAATTTTACGATCCCGGAATGTTCGGTTTTCTGAAAGCGAATTTTGGCGACCAGGCAACCGCTTTCGACGCCACACTCAACCCGTATAAATATTTCGCAACCGGCATCGGCAAAAAAATGCCCCTCGCTTATTATCTTAACGGACCTGCTCATATTGAAAATCGAGGCGCGTTATTCCCGCTTGAAACCGCGACTCGCGAATATGTAATCAGATTCCCTCTGAACGGCGGCAAGCCGGTAGTCCATTTTCAGTTTGCGGTCGTTACCCACTGGGACGCGCCGATGGATGGCGTGGAGCTTATCGAGCATCCATCCCTTGCCGATTTCCCGCCCGGCGCCAATATGCAGGAAGCCCATTGTATAGTTGCCGATGTCACTAATTCATCGCTTTATTATGAAAATGAAACTGAAAAGGGCGGTTCGTTTACTCTTAACCTCAACGTTTATGACTGGCAGGGGAAGAATGATCCCGGCGGGGCCATCGGCGAGATTGATAAAATAGTGCTCGACAGTCCTGACGGCCCTCTGCCATCGGGACCGGTCTCGCTGGATTCGCTTGACCTCCAGGCGATACAGATGTCGACAGGTCCGAATTCGACATCGCTTGACATTACCGTCGAAAATTGCGAGCCGCCCCATGCCGGGCTTTTCGACATCATGGTCGCGGTTTATTCCGCCGATCCCGATACTTACGGCCAGGATTTCCCCAAGGCTTACCCGGAAACCGCATCTCTCGCGGCTTTCCAGCTTGCCACAATTGAAGTCCTGGACGAGAAGCCCAGTGTATTTCCGATTATTGACCAACTACTCGGCAATACCGCGATCAACTGCGATTTCGGTGAGGTTGAATACACATGCATCGCGCACGATCCTGACGGCGATCCGCTGATTTATGCATGGGAAGTTAACCTGGATGGCGTTCCGCCGACATATGCATCTCCACTAAGCACAAATCCGACCCTGATGATCGACTGGGCGGATGGGAGCCTCTACCCGCTTGGAGAATACGATGTCTGGGTGAAAGTCAGCGACGGATTCAACCCGGCAGTTGAAGCTCATCTTGACGTCACAAAATCCGAAGCCGGACTTGTTATCGGCATGATTTCGGCTGAAACGCAATATATCAACGATGTTCTCTGCAGCGCTGACGGGGCTTATTCCGTGGATGCATCCGACTGCAATCCCGACGCCGTTCTTGAATATCGATTTATCCGTAAATATACTTCATCGGATGATATCCCGGCAAGTTCCGATCCCGATTGGACTCCCTTTTCAATAAATTCGGAAATTGTGTTTAGCTGGGACCAAACCGATGTGGGCGACTGGCGGATCTGGGCGAATGTCCGGGAGCAGGGGAATCCATCGATTGAGAATTATTCTCCCGCGCTCGCGGTTACGAGGGCTAACAGCCTTCCCGCAGTGGACACGCCGACAGGACCGAGTTCGCTCGATTGCGAAGATATTTCCGAATTTGCGGTAACGATTGAAGACTGCGACGCCGGGGATCCAATATCCCAGGAATTTTATTTATCAACCAACCCGACATCGCAAACGGGGGGATCATGGATTTCATTCACGGGCGAAACTTTCGAGATCGATTTTGAACCTGTTCTTCCGGGACAGTACTACCTTTTCGCGAGAGCCGAAGATGAATCGACTTCTACTACATGTTTGGTTCCGCTGGCTATCGTAAAAACCAACACTGCGCCCGAAACCCCTTCCACTCCTGCCGGACCTCAAATTGTAGACTGCTCGGATCCTGTCCAAACGTATCAGGCCGGCATTGTGGAAGATTGCGATATTTCGCAGACCCTTGCGCGTTCGTGGGCAACAAATACCTTCCCAGCCCCGCCGGTTGCAGGCTGGACAGATTTCACAGGGGAGACATTCGATATCAACTGGGAGCCATATTCCCTCAGTAATGTGTACCTGTACCAGAGAGTCGGAGACGGGACATACCAGACAGTTTCATCAGGATTGCCGATACTTGTCACCAGCGGCCCTCCCGAAGTTTACGAAACCACCGGCGCATCGATTGTATATTGCGATTCCGATGAATATTACGCTGTGGATGTTATAGACTGCGACCCGACAGACATCCCGGTTCTGAGTTGGTACCTTTCGATCGATTCCGGTAGCCAGGTCGGGGGAGCATGGAATTCGTTCACCGGCGACACGTTCAATATTTCTTTCGATTCTGTCGCGAACGGGACATATTATTTGTTCATTCGGGCGAATGACGGGTTAAACGACGTTATTGGCGATTCTCCGCTTGAGATCATAAAGGACAACACTCCTCCAGGAATTCCATCGACTCCATCGGGACCCGAGGAAGTTTCATGTAAAGACGACACTGAATCATATTTTCTTGGTTCCGTAACGGATTGCGACGAAGGCGACACAATAACCAGATTCTTTGGAATCAGCGATGGGGGCGAACCAGATTCATGGGTCTCGATATCTCTGGGTACGACTTCGATTGATGTGAATTGGGCATCATACGACGACGGGCAATACTACTATCTCTATCAGGCGGTCGATGACGGTACGGGGAAGGTTCTGAGCAGTGCGCTTGAAATCTGGAAAATTGAAGAAGCCGTGGATTTCGCGATATTTGTCGCACCAGCATCACTTGGCGGAAGCGACGCAAATCCCGGCACGGAATCATCTCCAAAGGCGAGTATCGGCACCGGAATTTCCGCTGCAGTATCTGGCGGCTACAACACTGTTTATGTCGCGCAGGGAAATTATGTTAGCCTCAACACGCTTACACTTCATGATGGGATAAATATTTACGGCGGATATGAATACAATGGAAGCGACTGCTGGCTTGTTGACGAAGATTCATATTCCACGTTTACGGGACCAGCGACCGGCACCCAGGGAATTAATATTACATCCGATACCGAAATTTACAATATGATTTTTAAATCCTCCGCCGCATCCGGAGATGGGAATAATTCAACAGGCCTTTATCTCAGCGGCTGCTCATCGAACCTGTCGTTCAACAAATGCCAGTTTATCGCCGCGAACGGGTCGGGAGGATCTGATGAGGTAGACGGCACAGACGGTTCGTGGGGAAGCGACGGCACGAACGGCGAGGATGCCTCGGTTTCGGAACCAAATCCCGGTCCTGGCGGAAGTAATATATGCGATATAACAAACGTATCCGGAGGGGATGGCGGCGGCAGCGGATGGTCTATCTTTGGCGATGGTTCTGACGGTGATGCCGGGCAAGGTCCCGGAGGAGGCGGAGGCGGTTTTGCAGACAGTGGCGAGGCAGTGGTGGAGGAGGGGGAGCAGGCGGTCATGGCGGATCGACAACGGATGATCCCCCAATCGATCTTTACGGCGGAGCCGGTGGGGGCGGCGGATCTGGGGGATGCCCAGGCACAAATGGTTTCGGCGGACATGGCGGGGGAGGATCATTCGGGATTTTCCTGTATGACTCATCGCCTGAATTCACAGATTGCCGTATTAACGCGGGAACTGGGGGAAAAGGCGGTAATGGTGGAAGCGGGGGCGATGGTGGAGATGGCGGTTACGGCGGCTATGGTGGATCGAGTGGTTTGGGCGGCGCTACGGAAGGCGGCGACGGCGGCCATGGCGGCGGCGGCGGCGACGGAGGCCAAGGCGGTGGCGGGGGCGGCGGAGTAAGTTATTGTATTTGGAGAGCCGGAACATCCAGCCCGGCACTCACGAGCATCGAATACTTCACTGGCACGGGCGGTCTGGGGGGATATAAAGGCTTCTATCCGCCGGGCGGATATGATGGTGAGAATGGAAGTTCGGGAACGCTTTATTAGCCTGCTTTATAAGTTATAAATTCAATGTGATGGCTATTAAAATCGCAGAAATCCTTATGTGTCTGAATCCATTATATTGGATATTCACTGGCATCTCCCTCTTTATACCAGGCCATACAGATGCCTTGCATTTTCTAACTATGGCCCTGGGAGGCGCAGCGTGGGGAATAGCTTCATTTATGCTGACTGAAATTGCGATAAAAATTCGAGGCTTTTTTATTGTCTGGTATCTCTCCTTCTTTTTCGGAGGGATCGTTACCGTTATCTGGTTTTATACGGCGGATTTCCTTGCGAGGAGGAAAACAATGGTTAAGATCAGATCTGAGAAGATGGTGAAAACAATAGAAACCACCGCGGACAGGGTCGCCGAAACGTTCGAGGTTTATACCCCGAAGCGCCTGAAGGAATTTGAAATCCAGGATTATGTCGATGAACACAAATATGACGAGGCAATCTGGAGAGCCAACGTGAAACTCAATTTTTATTTAAACAGACAGGAAAATACCGAAGTTGAAAAATATCAGAGTCTTATAAACTGGCTTGAACATTCGAGACAGGTTTACGAAGATGAAATAGCGGTTCAAAACCGCGTCAAGAAATGAACCCTCCAATACAAAACAATTATTAATTTTATTCCCCGATCACTGTCACAAGCAGCTCGCGATTTCTCGACCTCGTATCATGGTCGATAAAAACTACCTGTTGCCATGTTCCCAGACGCGGCACCCCGTTTCTGACAGGTACCGTGATGTCCGGTCCGATCATACTTGCCCTTAAATGCGAATGGCCGTTATCATCGTGCCATGTCTCATGGTGGAAGTACTCTCCCCATGCGGGTCCGGGAGGCGTCGGGGGAATATTCCTGTCGAGAAATTCCTTCAGGTCCCGAACGCAGCCCGGTTCGAATTCGGTCGTGGTAAGCGATCCGGTCGATCCTGCGCAGAAAATGTGGGCGATGCCGTCTGTGATTTCCGATCGCCTGATACACTCCGCAAGTTCCGATGAAATATTCACCGCTTCGGAATTTCCGCGAGTCTTAATCGATATCGTATCTGTATGCACCGTCATTGCGTATCTCCCCGAATTTGTTTCAGCGCGTCCACGGCGCGTCTGAGATGCGGGATGACTATCGAGCCTCCTACAATCAGGCTGACCGACATCGCTTCCCAAATTTCCTCATCCGAAAATCCAAGGGCAACGCACTGTTTCAGATGGTATCGAACGCAGTCATCGCATCGAAGCACCATCGATAAGGACAAACCCAGGAGTTCCTTGATTTTGGCTGGCAACGCGCCATCGCTGTAAGTTTGCGAATCGAGCGAAAAAAAGCGTTTAACCTCAAGCGGCGCTTCGTCGAGGATGATTTTATTCATACGTTCCCGAAACTGCTCGAAGGATTCATGATCGGACATATTTTGACCTTCCTTGGATTTAATGGAGTCAAAAGAGTATCATATTTCCTCACCCCCCATCCCCCTCTCCACAACGTGGCGAGGGGGCCAGGCTGAAAATTCGATGCCTCAGATAATTGTCGAAAATCTTGTTAAAACTTTCAAGGTCGCCGAGCGCGAACCCGGCCTGATTGGCGCGTTCAAGGGGCTTGCGTCGCGAAGGTACAAAACCATCCGCGCGCTCGACGGGATCGGCTTCACGCTCGAAAAAGGCGAACTGGTCGGGTATATCGGCCCTAACGGCGCGGGAAAATCGACCACCGTAAAAATCCTCTCCGGGATTCTTGTCCCCGATTCGGGACGTGTCGAAATCATGGGACGGGATAAGTTCTTGGACATTCACTTACACGCCCAGCCACGATTATCGCGGAAACCTGGCTGGGATGATATGCACTCCGGTTCCTGGCATTCCCACTCCGCCCGACGCTCCGATTGATTTGCCGAAGACAATGGTATACGATTCCTA